>CAXTTB010000315.1:0-4838 GCA_964246905.1 uncultured Acetobacteraceae bacterium
GCGCGGCGCCGGGGCGGACGGCGCCGGGGTCTGCGCCCCGGCCAAGGGGGGCAGCGCCAGCAAGGCGAGCAGGGCGGCGGCGAGGCGCAGGGACGGCATCGTGCTCTCCACTGTAATGAACCGTCATGTAGGCACGCCCGGCCCGTCCCCGGCAAGCTCCGCGAAACGCGCAGCGTTTGCGCGTGCTCCGCGAAACGCGCAGCGTCTGCGCGTGCCCTGCGAAACGCGCAGCGTCTGCGCGTGGGTCTATGACCAGCGCACCTCGGGCGGCAGGCTCATCAGGATGGCCTCCACGTTGCCGCCGGTCTTGAGGCCGAACAGCGTGCCGCGGTCGTGCAGCAGGTTGAACTCCACGTAGCGCCCGCGGCGCAGCAGTTGATGGTCGCGCTCCGCCCCCGTCCAAGGCTCGTGCATCCGGCGGCGCACGATGGCGGCGTAGGAGGACAGGAAGGCCCGGCCCACGTCCTGGGTGAAGGCGAGGTCCGCGGCGGCGCTGCCGCCCGAGAGGTGGTCGAAGAAGATGCCGCCGGCGCCGCGCGGCTCGTTCCGGTGCGGCAGGAAGAAGTACTCGTCGCACCACGCCTTGAACCGGGGGTAGTAGGCCGGGTCGTGCGCGTCGCAGGCGGCCTGGAACCCGGCGTGGAACGTGGCCGCGTCCTCCAGCGCCTCCGGCGCGTCGAGGCGCATGGGCGTCAGGTCGCCGCCGCCGCCGAACCAGCCGCGGGTGGTGACGAGCATCCGCGTGTTCATGTGGGCGGCGGGCACGCGCGGGCTTTGCGGGTGCGCCACGACGCTGATGCCGGACGCCCAGAAGCGGGGGTCCTCCTCGGCGCCGGGGATCTGGCGGCGGAACTCGGGGCTGAACTCTCCCCAGACGGTCGAGACGTTGACGCCGACCTTCTCGAACACCCGGCCGCGCATCACGCTGATGACGCCGCCGCCGCCGGGGGAGTCGTCCGTGGTGGGGCGGGACCACGGCTCGCGCACGAAGCGCCCGGCCGGGCGGTCGGAGAGCGGGGCGTCCGGCACGTCCTCGATGGCCTCGAACTCGGCCGTCATGCTGTCGCGCAGCGCCTCGAACCAGCCTTGCGCCGTCTCCTTCAGGGTTTCGTGCTCCGGACGCCCTCCCGGTGCTGGCGTCTGCGCGGGCTGCCCTTGCGGCATATCCAAGCCTTCCAATCTGCTGGAAGCAAAGTAGTCCATTCGGACCGCATGTTGCAGGGGGCTGCGCGCCTCTCTATGACGGCGGAACGACAACACCGACCCGCGCCCCCCGGCACGGTGACACACAGAGGGTTTCCATGGCCGACACTGCCAGCGCGACCGTTCGCGGCGCCATCACCACGGTCGGGGTCGAAGACCCAACGAAGCGCGACCTGCTCAAGCTGGTGACGGGCAGCGCCGTGGTCATCGGCGTGGGCGCCATCGCCTGGCCGTTCATCGACAGCATGAGTCCCGCCAAGGACGTGCTGGCGCTGTCCAGCATCGAGGTTGACTTGGCGCCGATCCAGGAAGGCCAGGCCATCACCGCCGTGTGGCGCGGTAAGCCGATCTTCCTTCGCAACCGCACCGCGAAGGAGATCAAGGAGGCGGAGGACGTCTCGCTCAACCAGCTCATCGACCCGCAGGCCGACTCCGCCCGCGTCAAGCCCGGCAAGGAGAAGTGGCTGGTGGTGGTCGGCATCTGCACCCACCTCGGCTGCGTGCCGCTGGGCAACAAGATCACCGACCCCCGCGGGGACTGGGGTGGGTGGTTTTGCCCGTGCCACGGCAGCCAGTACGACACGTCCGGGCGCGTCCGGCACGGCCCGGCGCCGGCCAACCTGCCCCTGCCCCCCTACGCCTTCACCGGCGACACCAAGATCAAGATCGGCTGAGGAGAACAGCACATGGCCGGCCTACACAAGTCGGAGTTCGAGAACCCGGTCGTCAACTGGATCGACACCCGGATGCCGATTTTCACGATGATGCAGAAGGAGTACGGGTCGTTCCCGACCCCGAAGAACTTCAACTACTTCTGGAACTTCGGCGCGCTGGCGATGATCTCGCTGGCCATCATGATCGCCACGGGCATCTTCCTGGCGATGAACTACACGGCACACACCAGCCTCGCCTTCGACAGCGTCGAGCGCATCATGCGCGACGTGAACTACGGCTGGCTGCTGCGCTACGTCCACGCCAACGGCGCGTCGATGTTCTTCATCGTCGTGTACATCCACATCTTCCGCGCCCTGTACTACGGGTCCTACAAGGCGCCGCGCGAGCTGCTGTTCATGCTCGGCGTGGTGATCCTGCTGCTGATGATGGCGACCGCCTTCATGGGCTACGTGCTGCCGTGGGGCCAGATGTCCTACTGGGGCGCCACCGTCATCACCAACCTGTTCTCCGCCATCCCTATCTTCGGCGAGAGCATCGTGACCTGGCTGTGGGGCGGGTTCAGCGTCGATAACCCGACGCTCAACCGCTTCTTCAGCCTGCACTACCTGATGCCTTTCATGATCACCGGCGTGGTGTTCCTGCACATCGTGGCGCTGCACATCACCGGGTCGAACAACCCGTTGGGCATCGACGTGAAGACCCCGCAGGACACGCTGCCGTTCCACCCATACTACACCGCCAAGGACAGCATCGGCATCTGCGTCTATCTGCTGGTGTTCGCCGGGCTAGTGTTCTTCGCGCCGAACCTGCTGAACCATCCGGACAACTACATCCCGGCCAACCCGCTGGTGACGCCAGCGCACATCGTGCCGGAATGGTACTTCCTGCCGTTCTACGCCATCCTGCGCTCGGTGCCGGACAAGCTGGGCGGCGTCATCCTGATGTTCAGCTCCATCGCTGTGCTGTTCGTGCTGCCCTGGCTCGACACGTCGCCGGTGCGCAGCTCGCGCTTCCGCCCGATCTACAAGCAGCTCATCCTGGTGATGGTGGCGAGCTTCCTGGTCCTCGGCTACGTCGGCGGCAAGCCGCCGGAGGGCATCTACGTCGTGCTCGGACGGGTGGCCACGGCCTACTGGTTCCTGCACTTCCTGGTGCTGCTGCCGATCCTCGGCAAGCTGGAGAAGCCGCTGCCGCTGCCGGAGAGCATCTCCCGGCCGGTGGTGCGGCGTCCCCCGCCTGGCGGCGGTGGTGGCCCGTTGCCGCAGGGCGCCACGGCGAAGCCGATGGAGAAGCCGTGATGCGCTTCGCCCCGGCCTTCGCTCTCGGCCTGCTGGCGAGCGTGGCCCTGGTCCCCTGTGCGTTCGCACAGGGGCACGAGGCCGTCTCCGCACCGAAGCAGCCCTGGAGCTTCAACGGCCCCTTCGGCACCTTCGACCGCGCGTCGGAGCAGCGCGGCTTCCAGGTGTACAAGGAAGTCTGCTCCAACTGCCACTCGATGAAGGAGATGTACTACCGCAACCTTACGTCCATCGGTCTGGATGAGGAGCAGGTCAAGGCGATCGCCGCCAGCGCCACGGTGCCGGGCGGGACCGACGACTCAGGCCAGCCGGTCGAGCGCCCGGCCTTGCCGTCCGACCATTTCCGGTCGCCGTTCGCCAACGACAAGGCCGCCCGTGCCGCCAATGGCGGCGCGTTGCCGCCGGACCAGTCGCTCATCATCAAGGCGCGGGAGAACGGCTCCGACTACGTTTATGCCTTGCTGAACGGCTACCGCGATCCGCCGCCCGGCGTGAAGGTGGGCGAGGGGCAGTACTACAACGAATACTTCCCCGGCAACCAGCTCGCCATGCCGGCGCCGCTGCATGACGGCGCCGTGACCTATGCGGACGGCACCCCGGCCACCGTCGAGCAGATGTCCCGCGACGTGGTGCAGTTCCTGACCTGGACCTCGAACCCCGAGCTGGAAGCGCGCAAGCGCATGGGCGTGAAGATCGTGCTGTTCCTGGCCATGATGACCGGGCTGACCTACGCCGTGAAGAAGAAGATCTGGAAAGACGTGCACTGACGCTTCCCTTCCGTCTGGACGATGGGAACGCCGCGCGGTAATGCCGCGCGGCGTTATCTTTTGTGGGGCGGCATGGCGGACAGCATCACACCAGTCATCGGCATCATCGGCGGTTCCGGCCTGTATGACATCGAGGGGCTGGAGGGCAAGGAGTGGCGCCGGGTCGAGACGCCATGGGGCGACCCGTCCGACGAGCTGCTGTTCGGCACGTTGGGCGGCGTGCGCTGCGTGTTCCTGCCGCGGCACGGGCGGGGTCATCGCCTGTCGCCGACCCACCTGAACTACCGCGCCAACATCGACGCCCTGAAACGGTCCGGGGTGACGGACGTTCTGTCGCTGTCGGCGGTGGGCAGCCTGCGGGAGGACCTGCCGCCGGGCCGGTTCGTCATCGTGGACCAGTTCATCGACCGGAGCTTCGCGCGGGAGAAGAGCTTCTTCGGCGCGGGCTGCGTCGCGCATGTCTCGGTGGCCGATCCCGTGTGCCCGCGCATCGGCGACGCGGCGGAGGCAGCGGCTGGGGAGATCGGCCTGCCGATGACGCGCGGCGGCACGTACCTGGTGATGGAAGGCCCGCAGTTCTCCACCCGGGCCGAGAGCAACCTATACCGGAGCTGGGGATGCAGCGTGATCGGCATGACCAACATGCCGGAGGCCAAGCTGGCGCGGGAGGCCGAGCTTTGCTACGCGACCGTTGCCATGGTGACGGACTACGACTGCTGGCACGTCGGGCATGAGGCCGTGACGGTGGATGCGGTGATCCAAGTCATGCAGGCCAACGCCGACGCCGCGCGCCGCCTGGTGGGCGCCGTGATCCCCCGGCTGGGCGCCCCGCGCGGCCCATGCCCGGCCGGCTGCGACCGTGCGTTGGAGCACGCCGTCATCACGGCGCCCGGCC
>CAXTTB010000316.1:0-3589 GCA_964246905.1 uncultured Acetobacteraceae bacterium
GCTCGTCAGGCTCATAACCTGAAGGTCACAGGTTCAAATCCTGTCCCCGCAACCCCCTGTCCCAGCAAAAACCCCGGATATGAAGCAGCATACCAATGCCACTTCGTATCCGGGGTATTTTGCTGATCAGAGCATTCTCATCGCCGCGCTTTACGTGCCGCATAGCGGGCGTCCCGCTCAGCCTTCCGTTGCGCCTTGATCTCTTCGTCCCGCGCCGCCTGTTCAGCCTTACGCTGCGCCTCCGCCGCAGCCTGCGCCGCCAGCTCGGCAAGACGCGCCTGATCCTCCGCGATGCGACGCGCTTCCTCGATTTCCCGAAGCCGCCTGCGCTCCTCCGCACGGACCTCTCGCGCCTCGGCAATCGCCTTGCGTTCCGCAGCGCGCGCCAGCACCGCCGGGTCATCCGGCGCTGGCTTGGCGCGGAACTTCTCAAGCATCGCCTTCTTGGCGGCCGCGGCGGCCTCGGCACGGTCTGTGAACTTACTACCCTTGAAGCCACTCATAAAACGTCGTCTCTCCTGAAATACCGCACCCGATAGGGAATGAACTACTAGCGCCGGCTCGGCCCCGCCTCAAGCAACGACAGGTTCTGCTGCGCCAGGTCGCCCGTCGCATTGCCGGGTGCCAAAGCGATGGCATGTTCCCAATCCCGCCGGGCGCTTTCACGGTCGCCCCGGCGCTGCTCCAGAATCCCGCGTTCCAGCAGCATGTCGGCATTCTCCGGCTCCAAGGCGAAAGCGCGGTCGATGTCGTCCTGCGCCAATCCCATCTGGCTTAAATGCCGCCACGCCGCGCCGCGGAACACCAGCGCATCGGCCCGGCGCGGGTCGAGGTCGAGTGCGCGGGTCAAATCATCCACCGCGTCGTCATACCGCTCAAGGCTCGCCGCGGCGATGGATCGGTCGATCAGCAAACCGGGATCATCAGGAGTCAACGACAAAGCGAGCGTCGCGGCACCGAACGCCCGTCCTGGGTCTCCGGCCATCAGCCAAGCCTGGTCTGCCTGCCCATAAAGGCCGGCCCGGGCGACAGCCTGCCCTTTGCTGGCGTTGGCCAGCCTCTCCAGCATGTCCGCACCTTTTTCGGGTGCGCCCAAGGTGATCTCGGCCAGCGCATGGCAATGCGTGGCGCCGTCGCCGCCTCCGGTGGCTTCCCAGGCGTCGGCGAAGGCGGACGCCCCCTGCGGATCGGTGCCCAGCATGGCGAGGCAGCGGTCGTAGTCTTCGCCCTGGGCGATGCGCGGCAGACTCTGCCTCGCTGCATCCGGCAGGGGTTCCGCCTGACTTGCTGAGATCAGCCTGTGATCGCGACCAAGACCGCAAGCCACTGCGGCCAACATGGCCAACCCGCCGCCGAGAAACGCGATCCGCTTATCCATCTTGCTCTGAACATACCCCGGCTCGCGCACGGGGGCAAACCAGGTAGAATGCAGCATGGTCGAAGCAAATCTGATCCTGTTCGGGCTGGGCTACACGGGAACGGCCATCGCCGTGCGGGCGGCGGCGTTGGGCTGGCGGGTGACGGCCACAAGCCGCACCCCCTCCGGACGCCGGGCGCCGCCGGGCGTCACCCTGGTGGACTTCGCCGACGCCGCGGCGCCCTTGGCCGAGGCCACGCACGTCCTGCAAACGGCAGCGCCGGACGAGCACGGCGACCCGGCGCTGGCCCGCTACGGCGACGCCATCCGCGCCAGCCCGCGGCTGCGCTGGGCCGGATACCTGTCCACCACGGGCGTCTATGGCGACCGCGACGGCGGCTGGGTGGACGAGGATACGCCGGCGGCGCCCACCGGCGCGCGGGGGCAGCGCCGGGTCGAGGCGGAGCAGGCGTGGGTCGCGGCACTGCCGGGCCGCCCGGTTGACCTGTTCCGGGTGGCCGGCATCTACGGCCCTGGCCGGTCGGCGTTCGACGACCTGCGAAGCGGGCAGGCGCGGCGCGTGCTGAAGCCCGGCCACCTGTTCGGCCGCATCCACCGCGACGACATCGCCGCCGCCGTGGTCGCCGCCATGCAGCAGGAGCGTGTCTCGGGTCCCCGCGTGCTGAACCTGGCCGACGACGAGCCGGCGGCCAGCGCGGACGTGACTGCCGAGGCCGCGCGCCTGCTGGGCATGGCGCCGCCGCCGCTGGTCCCCTTCGCCGAGGCCGCCGCCGGCATGAGCGCGATGGGGCGGAGCTTCTGGAACGAGAACCGCCGGGTCCGCAGCGGAAAGACGCAGGCTTGGCTCGGGCTGCGCTGGCAGTACCCGACCTACCGGGAAGGGCTACGCGCCATCCTGCAGCAGGAAGCCGCCGAGCGCCCGCCGCAGTAGCGCCAGGTCGGACGGGCGGGACAGCCGGTGGTCGCCATCCTTGACCAGCGTGATCTGCACATCGCCGGACTCCAGCCGCTCCGCCAGGCGCAGCGCCGTCTGCCACGGCACGTCCGGGTCCTGCTGTCCCTGCAGCAGGCGCACCGGGCAGCGCAGCGGGATCGGCTTGTCCATCAGCAGCCGGGTGCGTCCGTCCGCGATCAGGGCGGCCGTGACCGGGGTGGGGTCGCCGTGCTGGCTGGGGACGTTCAGCACGCCGTCGCGCTCCAGCCGGGCGCGCTCATCCGGCATCATCGCCTGCCACATCAGCTCCTCGGTGAAGTCCGGCGCCGCCGCGATCCCAATCAGCCCGGCGATGCGCTCCGGCCGGGCCAGCGCCGCGAGCAGGGCGATCCAGCCGCCCATGCTCGACCCGACCAGCACCAGCGGCCCCTCGGTCAAGCGGTCGATCAGCAGCAGCGCGTCGTCCGTCCAGCGCCCGACCGTGCCGTCGGTGAAGGCCCCGCCGCTCGCGCCATGTCCGGAATAGTCCAGCCGCAGGCACGCCGTCCCACGCTCGGCGCAGAACGCCTCGGCCAGCATCGCCTTCGCGCCGGCCATGTCGCTCCGGTAGCCCGGCAGGAACACGGTCGTCGGCCCGCGCCCGGGCGTCCGCACCCAGGCCAGCGCCACCCCGTCGCCCCGGTCCGTTTCGCCCGCCTGCTGCATCCACCGCCTCCCAGCCCGCCGCGTGTTATACGGCGCCCATGCCCGTCCTTCCACCCGGCGCCGCCGTGCTGCAAGTGCTGCCCTCCCTCGACACCGGCGGCGTGGAGCGGGGCACCGTGGAGATGGCCCAGGCCATCGCCGACGCCGGCGGCACCGCGCTGGTGGCGAGCGAGGGCGGGCGGCTGGTGGCCGCGGTGGAGCGGGCCGGCGGGCGGCATGTCCTGTTGCCGCTGGCGAGCAAGAACCCGGCGGTGATCTGGCGCAACGCCGGGCGCCTCCGCCGCCTGATCGAAACCGAGGGCGTCCGCATCGTTCATGCCCGGTCCCGCGCGCCGGCCTGGTCCGCTTTGCTCGCAGCCCGTCGCACCGGCGTGCGGTTCGTGACCACGTACCATGGCGTTTACAACGAAGGGGTGCCCGGAAAACGGCGCTACAACGCCGTCATGGCCAAGGGCAACCCGGTGATCGCCGCCAGCCGCTACGTCGCGGCGCTGGTCGCCGCACGGCATGGCGTCGAGCCGTCCCGCATCCGCGTCATCCCGCGCGGCGTCGATCCCGCGCTGTTCGATCCC
>CAXTTB010000316.1:3689-4835 GCA_964246905.1 uncultured Acetobacteraceae bacterium
CGGCCTGGCGGGTGCCGGAGGGCGCTCCGGTCGTGATGCTGCCCGCGCGCCTCACCCGCTGGAAAGGGGCGTCCGTGCTGATCGACGCGGCGGCCCGGCTCGCCCGCATGGACGCCTGCTGCGTCCTGGTCGGCGCGACCCAGGGCCGCGAGGGCTTTGCCCGGCAACTGCGAGCGCAGGCGCAGGCGCTCGGCATGGCGGACCGTCTGCGCCTGGTTGGCCATTGCGACGACATGCCGGCCGCGCTCGCCTTGGCGGACGTGGTGGTGAGCGCCTCGCTCGAACCCGAGGGCTTCGGCCGCGCCGTGATCGAGGCGCAGGCGATGGGGTGCCTGGTGATCGCGACCGACCACGGCGGCGCCGCGGAAACGGTCGAGCATGGGGTCACGGGGTGGCGGGTGCCGTCGGGCGACGCGGGCGCGCTGGCGGCGGCGCTGGACGCTGCGCTGGCGCTGCAGCCCTGTGACCGCCGGGCGGTGGGCGCGCGGGCGCGCTCGGTCTTCTCGTCGTTCCTGTGCGGCAGGCGCTTCAGGATCTCGTCGGCGATCGCCTCGGCGCGTTCAGGCTCGGGCTCGGATATCCGCCTGAGCGGGCCACGGACGAAAAAGCCGAGCACGCCGAGGTGGGGCTCCTCGCGGCCGATCCTCGTCGCGAGCTCCCACATCTTTGGGCGGGCCACGTCCCATAGGGTGTTGAGCGACTGGGCGATCTGGAGGCGAACCGTCGGCACCGGGTCGAACACCAGGGCGTCGAGGCGGTCGACCAGTAACGGGCCGCGTTCGCCGAACCGGCGGCACAGGTCGATTAGCGCCGAAGCGGCGTAGACGCGCACGTCCCGGTTGCCCCATGCCAGGAGGCCGTTGTCGTCCTGGTCGGACCTCGGCTTAGGGTAGGAGCTCGCCGCGAGCCGGTCGACCAGCGCGGTGATCTCGTCGAGCCCGGGATGGTCGGGGTCATCCGGCGCATAGGCCTTGGCGTCGGTGATCTTCTCGACAGCGTTGCCTACCGCGCCCCAGCTGGTCCGCTGCACTTCAGCGTGGGCCGTTCCGTCCGAGGCGTCGTCCAGGATGGCGAGCACGTTCCGTGCCGCCGTCCAGAGCTGGCCGACCTGCGCGGCGTCGCACTCGCCCGTCCACTCGCGCAGCC
>CAXTTB010000317.1:0-4820 GCA_964246905.1 uncultured Acetobacteraceae bacterium
TCGCGGCGGATCGGCGACGGGCGGGGCGCCAGCGTCAGGCGGTGCGCCTTGCCGACCACCGCGTTCTTGGTGATGCCCATGCGCCGGCCGATCTCGGCTGTGGAATGGCCATCCTGCCAGAATTGGCGCAGGCGGGCGATCGTCTCCTCGGTCCAATCCATTCCGTGCTTCCTAACCGTTCAGTTCCGCAACGGATGATAACGCCGTGAAACTGCGAGGGATAGGGAAAAACGTTAACATGGCGCAAACAGTTGTGGATAACTCGGCTAGAATAACAGCCCCTTACGCAGCAGGCCATGCACTCCCTTCTCACCGTTCACGGTTTGCGTGACGTGGAAGTCCACCGCCATCGAGCAGAACTGGTAGGCCTGGTCCGGCGACAGGTGGGACCGCGCGCAGATGAAGGCGATCATCTCCCGCAGCGCCTGCTTCATCGCGAGGTCCAGGTCCTCGTTCAGGCCCATCGAGATGTAGTGGGTGGGTGACTCCGCCCTTGGAAAGCGCAACGGCGCTCCCTCCGCCGCCTTGTGCAGCACGAAGGTGAAGGTGCCGGTCAGGCAGGTCTCCAGCGCGTTGATGCAGACCTCGCCGTCCCCCTGCACGCCGTGGCCGTCGCCGGCGGAGAAGTTGGCCCCAGGCACCCAGACCGGCAGGAACAGCGTGGACCCGGCGCCGACCTCCTTGTTGTCCAGGTTGCCGCCATGCTCCCGCGGCTCCTTGGTGGAGATGGCACCATAGGCCGGCGGCGGCGCCACGCCCATCACGCCGAAGAACGGCGACAGCGGCAGCTCGGTGCCCCACGGCATCCGGCAGGTGCGGGCGGCGCGGTCGATGGCGATGTGGCTGAGGAACCGGCGCGGGAAGTCCTCCGGCAGCGTGCCGGCGAGCGGGCGGTGCCCGCAGAACCCCCAATCGGCACCCAGCTCGATCCTGTCGATGCGGACCTCCAGCGTGTCGCCGGGTTCGGCGCCGGCGATGGCGACCGGGCCGGTCAGCATGTGCGGGCCGAGCCGGGGCGGGTTGGCCGCGTGGATGGCGGCGAGCGCCGGGGGCACCTTGAAGGGGGAGCCGTCCGGCGGCATCACGTCCGGCGCCCCGGTGACGCATTCCAGCACCACGGTGTCGCCGCTCTGCACCGTCAGCACGGGGGGGTAGTCGGCGCTGAACGTGCCCCAGCGGATGGTCTCGGGCGTGGCGGCGACGCGGTGTTGGGCCATGGGCTGCGCTCTCTGTTGCGGCTTGGTGACAGGTTGGTCCGTGCAATCCCCGTGCCGGGACCCCGGCAGCCTACGCTTCCGGCGGCCAGGCGTCGGTCTTGCCGAGCTGGCCCGGCACCGCATGGCCCAGCACGTCCGCCAGCCACGGGTCGAGCGCCGCCACCGCCCCGCGCCCGATGCCGTGGCGGACGCCCAGGCCGTCCAGCAGGAACAGCAGGTCCTCGGTCGCGATGTTGCCGGTGGCGCGCGGCGCGAAGGGGCAGCCGCCGATGCCGCCCGCGCTGCTGTCCAGCACCGTGGCCCCGGCCAGCAGCGCCGCATAGGCGTTGGCGTAGCCGGTGTTGCGCGTGTTGTGGAAATGCCCCCGCATGGCCGCGGGTCCCGCCCCGGACGCGGCAATCGCCGCCCGCACCCGCCCGAACAGGTCCATGACCTGCCGCGGGTTGCCGACGCCGATGGTGTCGGCCAGGCCGATCTCCGCCGGGCCGGATTGCAGCACTTGGCGCGCGATGTCCTCGACGCGGGCCGGGTCCACGGCGCCCTCGAACGGGCAGCCGAAGGCGGTGGCGACCATCACCGTGGCGCGGCGCCCGGCGGCGCGGGCCATGGCCGCGACCTCGACCCAGGCCGCCAGCCCCTGCTCGCCGGTCTGGCCCTGGTTGCGCCGGCCGCACGCCTCGCTGGCGCAGACGGTGAAGCTCAGCTCGTCGCACCCGGCGGCGATGGCGCGCGCGGCGCCCCGGCGGTTGAGCACGAGGCCCGAGACGACCACGCCGGGCAGGCGCGGCACCCCCGCCATCACCGCCTCCGCGTCCGCCATCTGCGGCACGCGGGCCGGGTGGACGAAGCTCGTCGCCTCGATCCGGCGCACGCCGGCGCGGAGCAGGCCGTCGATCAGGCGCAGCTTGTCGGCGGTGCCGACCGGGCGGCCCTCGTTCTGCAGCCCGTCGCGCGGGCTGACCTCCACGACTTCGACAGACTCAGGCAGCATGGGGGCATCAGGCAGCATCGGGCTGCACCCGTCCGATCACCCGCGCCGCCTCAAGCGCCGCGAGCCGTGCCGCGTCCAGGCCCAGCAGGCCGCGCAGCACCGCGCCGTTGTGCTCGCCCAATTCCGGCCCGGCGCCGCGGATGCGCCCCGGCGTGTCCGACAGGCGCGGCGCCGGGGCCTGCATCCGCAGTTCCCCGAGCTTCGGGTGCATGACCCGCGCGATGGCGTCCCGCGCCTGGAAATGCGCGTCCTCCAGCATCTCCGCCCCCCGGTAGATGTCGCCCCGCGGCACCCCGGCCTCGTCCAGCAACGCGCCCAGGGCCAAGCGGTCCTGCCCCTGCGTCCACTCGGCGATCAGCGCGTCCAGCTCCGCCTGCCGCTCGCCGCGGGCGTCGTGGGTGGCGTAGCGCGGGTCCTCCGCCAGCTCCGGCCGGCCCATCGCGGCGGCCAGGCGGCGGAACACCGTGTCCTGGTTGGCGGCGATCAGCACGTAGGCGCCGTCCCGGGTGGGATACACGTTGCTCGGCGCGATGCGCGGCAGGGTGGCGCCGGTGCGCTCCCGCACGTAGCCGCTGTAGGCGTACTCCGTGACCAGGCTCTCCATCACCGCCAAGACCGCCTCGTAGATCGCGCTGTCCACCACCTGCCCGCGCCCGGTGCGCGCCCGGGCATGGAGCGCCATCATGCCGCCCAGGCAGGCGAAGGTCGCCGCCAGCGTGTCGCCGATGGAGATGCCCATGCGGCTCGGCGGCGTGCTGGGGTCGCCGACGACATGGCGCAGCCCGCCCATCGCCTCGCCGATGGCGCCGAACCCGGCCTTGTGCGCGTAAGGCCCGGTCTGCCCGTAGCCCGACACCCGGATCATCACCAGCCGCGGGTTGACGGCGGCGAGCGCGTCGTAGCCCAGCCCCCATCTCTCCATCGTGCCAGGCCGGAAGTTCTCGATCAGCACGTCGCTGCCCGCCACCAGGTCGCGGATCAGCGCCTGCCCCTCCGGCTGCCGCGCGTCGATCTCCACGCTCTTCTTGCCGCGGGCGATGACGGACCACCACAGGGACACGCCCTCCGGCTTCTCGTGCCCCCATTCCCGCATCGCGTCGCCCTTGCCCGGCGGCTCCAGCTTGATGACCTCCGCGCCGAAGTCCGCCATCAACTGGCCGCAGAACGGCCCGGCGATGAGCTGCCCCATCTCGATGACCCGGAGGCCGTGAAGCGCCCCCTCGGCTGAGTCCTGCTGCATCGCCTCTCCTGCGAGATCGGTCGGAGATGCTGCTGTTCTGCGCCCACCGCTGTCAAGCCGGCCTATCCCACCCAGGCCGGGTCCGGCTCCAGCCCATCCAGCCGCGTGAGGTCGGCCGTCGTATGGCCCGAGGCGTCCCGCGTGACGGCATCGACGAACCGCTGCCCGAAGACGACATCGCTTGGGCAGTACATCCGCACCTCCTGGACCTGCGCGCCCAGCGACTGGTCCCGCCCGTCGATCGAGAGGAACAGCCGGACGTCCTCACGCTCAAGGCGCCCGGAGTCGTAGCCATGCAGCGGACTGGAGGCGTCGATGGCGTGCATCACCGTCCAGGTCAGCACGAACACCTGCATCTCCGCGCTGCGCAGGGCCAAGTCGTGCAAGCGCCGGAACACCTGGCCTTCGCTGGTCTCCTCGGACAGCAGGACGCCAAGCTGCACCTTCATCTGCGTCAGCAACGTGAGCCGTCCATTGCCCAGCCGCAGCATCAGCGTGGGCTGGCCGTTGTGCATGGCGACGGCGGCACGGGTCGAGTAGAGGACCTTGGACTTCGGCCGGGAGAACCGCACGAACAGCAGGCCCGTGAGAACCGCAGTCAGCGCCATGCCCACGAGGATCTCGAACGCCGAGACGACGTGGCCATAGGTGGAGCCGGGCGACATCGCGCCGTAGCCGACGGTGGCCAGGGTTTCGAGGCTGAAAAAGAAGGCGTCGCCAAACGCCCCCGGGCGCGCGTTGGCGATGGCGCCCGGCTGTGCCAGGTAGAGCAGGGCGAACAGGACGTTGACCGCGACCTCAGCCACCAGGGCCGCGAGCGCGAAGCCGGGCCAGGAGAGGCTGAGCGCGACGTGGTACGGGTCACGCAGGTCGAAGCGGGATACGCCCCGCGTCGAGACCTCGAATGCGCCGAACTGGACGCGGCGCGTGGCGTTGCGCCGCGGCAGCGTCAGCCCGGCTGCTTGGCCGCGTCGGCCGTGGGCAGCGGCTCCGGGTTGGCCGACAGCGAACGGAGGTAGGCGATCACGTCCGCCCGCACCTTGGGGTCGGCGATGCCGGCATAGCTCATCTTGGTGCCGGGCGCGTAGGCGCTGGGCTTGAGCAGCCACTTGTCCAGCTCCGCATAGGTCCAATCACCTTCCTTGCCCTTGAGCGCGGCGGAGTAGGTGTAGCCCTCATGATGCGCCCGCGGCGCGCCCACCACGCCGTAAAGGTTGGGACCGACGCCGTTCTTGCCGCCCTCGGCGAAGTTGTGGCAGGCGATGCAGCCCAGCTTCGTCGTGGCGGCCTTGCCGGCGTCCGCGCTGGCGGAGGCCAGCAGGGCCACGGCGTCCGACCCGGCGGCCGGTGCGCCAGTTGGGGCGCCGGGGGG
>CAXTTB010000318.1:0-4818 GCA_964246905.1 uncultured Acetobacteraceae bacterium
CCCTCGGCCGCCATCCCGCCCATGTTCACCAGGCTGCCGTCCGTCACGCCCGCGACGTGCGGGGTGCAGACCACGCGCGGGTGGCGGCGCAGCTTGTGGTCCCCGGGCGGTGGCTCGTCCTCAAACACGTCCAGCCCGGCGCCGGCCAGGTGCCCGGCGTTCAGCGCCTGGAGCAGCGCGGCCTCGTCGATCAGGCCGCCGCGGGCCGTGTTGAGCACGACCGCACCACGCGGCAAGGCGGCCAGCTCCACAGCACCGATCAGGCGACGGGTGGCCGGGAGCAGCGGCAGATGCAGGGACAGCACGTCGGAGCGCGCGAGCAGGGCGTGCAGGCTCGCCACGGCCTCGATGCCCGCGCCCTCTGGCAGAGCCGGGTCGAAAGCCATGACCACCATGCCGAACGCGGCACCCAAGCGCGCCACGGCCTGGCCGATGGCGCCGCAGCCGACCAGGCCGAGACGCAGCCCGGCCACGTCCCGCACCTTGGTGTCCGCCTCCCGCCAGCCGCCGCCGGCCACCTGCGCCGACAGCAGCGGCAGGTCCTTGGCCAGGGCCAGCAGCAGCGCCATCGTGTGCTCCGCCACGGCCTGGGTGTTGGACCCGGGCGCGCGGGTGACGACGATGCCACGGCGCCGCGCCTCCGCCACGTCCACGTCGTCCACGCCCACGCCGTGCCGGGCGATCACGCGCAAGCCCGGCGCCGCGTCCATGACCGCCGCCGTCACCGGCCCCTGGCGGGACAGGATGGCGGCCGGCTGGACCGAGGCCGCGAGCGCCGCCACCTCCGCCGCCGACGGGAACGGGGCCATGTAGTGCAGGGTGGCGCCCACCCCCTCGATGAGGGCGGCCGCCTCCGGCGCCAGGCGGGGCGCGGTCATGATCACGTCCATGGGGGTGTGTCCTGAGCTGGCTGCGGACGCCGGGTCAAAGGCCGCGCATCAGTCCGGCAGGTCACGGCTTTGGCGCTCGTAGTGCCGGTAGTACTTGTCGGTGATCATGTCGGTCTTCATGATGATGGCGACGTCGGTCGTGTTGAACTGCGGATCGACCACCGCGCCGTCGCCGACGAACGCGCCGGCCCGCAGGTAGCCTTTGATCAGCGGCGGCAGCATCTGGCTGGCGCGGCGCGGGTCGATGAGGGCGGGGTCGAGCCGGCGCATGTCGATGTACCGCTCCGCCCGCGCCCGGGGGCACAGGGCCGGGGGCGCGAGATGGTGGCCGTAGAGGTAGGTCAGCTCGGTCGCCAGCGCGTCCGGGTCGGTGCCGGGCAGGCTGGCGCAGCCGAACAGCAGGGCGATCTGGTTGTGGAACACATAGGCGGTGATGCCGCGCCACAGCAGTTGCATCACCGCCCGCCCGCGGTACCGCGCATCGACGCAGGAGCGCCCGAGTTCCAGGACCTGGCCGGGAAAGCCGAGGATCGGCCCGATGTCGTACTCGGCCGCCGAGTAGAAGTCGCCCACCGCGTCCGCCCCGGCCTGCTGGATCAGCCGGTAGGTGCCGACGACCGCTTCCGGACCCGACCCGATCTCGTGGTCGATCACCAGCAGATGCTCGGCCACGGCGTCGTAGGCGTCCTGGTCGCGCCGGCTTTGCCGGGCCGCCTGGTCGGGGACCGCGCCCATCTCCTCGAAGAACACGCGGTAGCGCAAGGCCAGCGCGGCATCCACCTCGCTCCGCGTCGAGGCGATGCGGAGGCCAAGGTTGCCTGCCCGCAGCTCGCCAAAGCCGCGGGAGCCGACCGGGACCCGCAGCGGCTGGAGGTTTGTCATGCAGCCGACGCCATCAGGCGGCCCATCGCCGATGCGGCGCCCTGCCGCCTGCCACGGCGGAACGGCCCATGCCGGATAACCGGAAGCAAGGCCGTTGCCGGCCCGGCTCAGGGACACGATTAGCCGATTCCGTTATCCGCATCACAGAGTCCGGCGTAGCCGAAGTCGGCGCTGTCTGTCGAATCCCGGCGTGCTGTCAGCGCAAGGCCCTGCACACGGCGGGGGAAGGGGCGGCAAGCGTGCGCAACACAGTCATTATCTGCACGGACGCTTCGTCCGTGCAGATGAAGCCGCTGGCCGCCACTAATCGCGAGAGTGTGTTGCCTGAGCCAAACCGTACAGACTATGCCCTAACGTGTGCGCGGCTTGGTACCCAGGCCGATTTTCTTGGCCAAGGAGGAGCGGTGCCGTGCGTAGTTCGGCGCCACCATTGGATAGTCCGGTGGCAATTGCCACTTCTCGCGGTACTGCTCCGGCGTCATATTGTAAGAAGTTTTCAAATGGCGTTTCAGCATTTTCAGCTTCTTCCCATCCTCAAGGCAGATGATATGATCCGGAAACACCGATTTCTTGACTGGCACGGCCGGCTGCTGCTTGTCCGGCACTGCGGGTTCTTTCCCGACACCAGCCAGAGTGCGATAGACCTCTTGGATCAGGTTCGGCAACGCATCCGGCGCAACCGAGTTGTTGGACACATGAGCCGAGACGATCTGGGCTGTCAGCCCAAGAACGTCCGAGTTAGCCGCTGCTTCAACCATAACCGCCCTTTCGTTGCATAAGTAGTGGGGCATATACGGTTTTACCTCGTCACTTCGCAATAGATGATTTGTAAAATAAACATGGAGTCGATCATGCTTGACGAAGTGCTGCCGGCGGAACCGGCAGACCAGCACCTGGACATCACCCGGGAGGTTTGCCCGATGACCTACGTCCGCACCCGCCTCGCACTTGACCGGATGGTGCCTGGACAGACCTTGATGGTGCGCCTGAGCGGGGAGGAACCACGCCGCAACGTCCCGCGGACTGCCGCCGAGCAGGGGCATGTTGTGGTCAGCCAGGAAGATAACTCGGACGGAACAACAAATTTGCTATTGCGTCGCGGGCCGGCCCGCACGTAGGACGCCGGCTACAATGGCCGCCGCATCACCAATGCGTCGCCTCCTCCCGGGTAGTAGCCCCGCCGGCACCCGACCGTGACGAAGCCAGCGCCGGCGTAGAGCGCGCACCCCGCGCCGTTGCCGGACCCGACCTCGAGGAAGAGGACGCCGGCACCCCGCTGCCGCGCCGTGGCCGTGGCCTGGTCCAGCAGCGCCCGTCCGAGGCCCTGCCGCTGCACCGCGGGGTCCACCGCCAGGGTCAGCACCTCCGCCTCGTCGGCAGCGACCCGCGCCAGGACCATGCCGCCGGCCGGCGCGATCCAGCCGAAGGCGCCGGGCAGGGCGAGCTGCAGCCCGATGGCGTCGGCTCCCCAGCGTTCGCGGGCAGGGACGGCGCGGCCGTGCCGCCGCGCCATGGCTTCCGCGTGCGCCGGCGTCGCCGCACCGCGCGGGGGGGGCCCCCCGGGGCCGGGCGCGCTTCCGGTGGGTCCACGTACAAGGGCTGCACCGGGCGCAGCTCCAGCCTCGTCTCCACCCGGCGCCAGGCGGCAGCGGCCACGCCGGACGGCGTGGGCATCCGGGCCGGCAGCAGCAGCACGTCCGCACCGCGCGCCGCGAGCCGGGACGCCACGGCGATGGCGGCATCCCCGGCCAGCGACACCGGGCCGGGCGGGTGCGGCAACGCATCGAGCGATACCGTCTCGACACGGACGCCACGCTCCAGGAACACCCGGCCGCGGCGGGTATCGACCGCCACCCATTGCAGTCGCCCGCAATCCGGGACGGCCAGGGCCTCGCCGACCGTGACGCCCACCACCGGCACGCCGGCGGCCAGCGCCACGCCGTGCGCCAACGACAAGGCGGCGCGGATGCCGGTGAAGCTCCCTGGCCCGACCGTCACGGCCACCATCGCCAACTGGGCAGGTGCGACCCTCGCCTCCGACAGCGCCGCCTGAGCCATCGTGGGGAGCGCCGCAACCTGGCCCCGCGCACCAACGGCCCGGCGCTCCGCCACGGCCCCACGCGGCCCGACCACCCCGGCCGAGCAGCCGGAGAGCGCCGCGTCCAACGCCAGGACCAGGCGGCCCTCAGAGACGATGGACCTCATCCGGCCCAGGCCGCGGCGGGCGCGGCCCCGCCGGGCGCGTCAGGCCTCGACCTGCTCGACCGACGTCACCTCCGGCACGTAGTGCCGCAGCATGTTCTCGATGCCATGCTTCAAGGTGGCGCTGGAGGACGGGCAGCCGCTGCACGCGCCCTGCATGTGCAGGCGCACCACGCCCTCGCGGTAGCCGCGGAACACGATGTCGCCGCCGTCGCTGGCGACGGCCGGGCGCACGCGGCTGTCGAGCAGCTCCTTGATCTGATCGACGATCTCCTGGTCCTCGGGCGACACGTCCTCGTCCACCGCGTCGCCCAGGCCCTCGATCACCGGGCGCCCGGCGACAAAGTGCTCCATGATCGCGCCGAGCACCTGGGGCCGCAGCGCCTGCCACTCGGCGATGTCGGCCTTGGTGACGGTGACGAAGTCGCCGCCGAGGAACACGCGGGCGACGCCGGGCAGGGCGAACAGCGCGGTGGCGAGCGGGCTGCGGGCCGCCGTGTCCGGTCCGGCGAAATCCGCCGTGCCGTCGCCCATCACGTCCCGACCGGGCAGGAACTTGAGCGTGGCCGGGTTCGGGGTGCCTTCGGTTTCTATGAACATGGGTTGACCTCAAGAATGGGGACCGGCGGGGTCCGGATACCCGCACATGTGGCCAAAAGCGGCGGCTGATGCAAGTGGCGGGCGCCTCACTCAGCCGCCTGCTGCACCGCCCGCCGCGCCCGGAGCCGCCGGATGCGGCGCGCGTCGGCGTCCAGGATGCGGAACTCCAGCCCCGAGGCATGGCTGATCACCTCGCCGCGCGCCGGCACCCGGGCCGCCCGGGTGGATACCCGACCGCCCCCCG
>CAXTTB010000319.1:0-4814 GCA_964246905.1 uncultured Acetobacteraceae bacterium
CGGACTGGTAGGCGAGATGCGCGGCGACATACTGCGTGGCGCCCGCCAGGCCCGTTCCGGCGACCGAGGCCGCCGTGCCCCGGCTGCCCGGCCAGGACGTGCCGCCCGACCCGCAGGCCCACCCCGCCGATCCCGCCGCCGCTCCGCGTCAGCCCGGCGCGGTGCAGGACGCCGTGCAAAACCTCAGGCCGTCCATCCTGCCGGCGATCCCCGAGCCGGACATGGCCACGCTGCCCGGCGGACTCCTGCGCATGGGCAGCAACGAGGACTACTCGGAGCGCCCGGTGCACGTCGTCCTGATCGAGCCGTTCCTGATGGCGCGGGCCGCCGTCACGGTCCGGGAGTGGCAGGCCTGCGTGGACGCCCGCGCGTGCACGCTGCAGCCGAAAGGCCGGCCGGACCAGCCGCTCACCAACGCGAGCTGGGACGACGCGCGCCAGTATGCCGACTGGCTGTCCGTCGAGACGGGCAAGCACTACCGCCTGCCGACCGAGGCGGAATGGGAGTACGCCGCCCGCGCCGGGACGGACACGCGCTACGCTTGGGGCAACGCCATGGTGTCCGGCAAGGCGAGCTGCAAGAACTGCGGCGAGCCGGTCAGCATGACCAACCCGCCGGCGGCCGAGGCCTATCCGCCCAACCCGTTCGGCCTGTTCGGCATGGGCGGCGGCGTCGCCGAGTGGGTGGCCGACTGCTGGCACCGCGACTACGCGGACGCGCCGCGCACCAGCACGAACCCCTGGGACGCGCCCGACTGCCGGGAGCGCGTGCTGCGCGGCGGCTCCTGGGTGGCGGAGGCGAAGTACCTCCGGCCATCGAGCCGCGATTCCTACGACGTCTCCGTGCGTTACCCGACCCATGGCCTCCGCCTTGCCCGGACCGAGTGACCCGGCGCCGGGCGGCGCAGGCGCCCGAAGGAGCACCATGCCGATCCGCCGCAGGACGCTGCTGGGCGCCGCCGCCCTTTCGACGGCTGCCCTGCCCGTGCCGGCATGGGCCGACCGGACGCCCTCGCCGAAGGACACGCTGCTCTACATCATCTGGCCGCATGACGGGGACCGCCTGCACGGCGCGTTCTGGTGCCGGTTCGGGCTGCGGAACATGGGCATCACCCATGCCGGGGACGCCACGCCGAACTTCGGGCACCATCATCTGCTGGTCGATGTGGAGGAGCCGCTGAACCCTGACGAGCCGGTGCCGTCCGACCGGAACCACCTGCATTTCGGCGCCGGGCAGACCGAGACCCGGCTCGACCTGCCGCGCGGGCGGCACACGCTGCAGCTCGTGCTGGGGGACGCCGAGCACAAGCTGTTCGACCCGCCGGTGATGTCGCGCAAGATCACCATCTTCGTGACGTGAGAGACGACGGCTACACCTCGACCTCGACGCACACCGGCACGTGGTCCGAGGTCCGCGGCCAGTCCCGCGCCTCCGTCAGCACGGTGCTCGACCGCAGGCCCGGCACCAGGTCGCGGCTGACCCACACATGGTCCAGCCGGCGTCCGCGGTTGGCCTGCTTCCAGTCCTGGTTGCGGTACGACCACCAGGTGTAGAGCTTCTGCTCCGCCGGCACGAAATGCCGCATGGCATCGACGAAGCCGGTCCGCATCCAGGCCTCCATCGCCGAGACCTCCACGGGCGTGTGGCAGACGACGGTGAGGAGCTGCCTGTGGCTCCAGACGTCGTGCTCCATCGGCGCGATGTTGAGGTCGCCGACGAGGACGCTCCGCTCCGGCCGGCGGGCCGCGAACCAGTTGGTGACTTCGGCCACGAAGGCGAGCTTGTGGGCGAACTTCGGGTTGATGGCCGGGTCCGGCTCGTCCCCGCCGGCGGGCACGTAGAAGTCGTGCAGCGCCACGGGTCCCGTGGGCGTCGCGAGCGTGACGCCGACGTGCCGGCAATCGCCGCGCTCGCACCAGTCGGGGCCGTCCAGCGGGGCGAGGGGCACGCGCGACAGGACCGCGACGCCGTTGTAGCCCTTCATGCCGCGCCGGGCGACGTGGGGAAAGCCGAAAGCGCCGGGCGCCGCGTCGGGGAACAGCTCGTCCGGCACCTTGGTTTCCTGCAGGCAGATCACGTCCGGGTCGAGCGCCGCGACCAGCCGCTCCAGCAGCGGCAGCCGGAGGCGGAGCGAGTTGATGTTCCAGGTGGCGATGCGGAGCGTGGTCATGGCGCTTGCATGGCCTGGCGGCGGGGCGGGGACAAGCCGGCTTGATGGGATTTATTGCTTTTGGTCATACGGCACTACCCGTAGTCAAAAGCGCATTCCTCGCCGCGTCCGCCCAGCCCTTGAAGTAGGGGTTGGACAGGCGCGGGTCGTGGGCCGCTCCCGGCGCCCCGTTAGACCGCAACCACGGCCCTCTCTCGACATGCCGGCGTACCAGCAGGGCGAGGATTGCAGCCTTGCCGAGCTTCACCGTGTCCGATGCCAAAGAACGTCTTTGGATGACGACACGGGAAGCGTCGATGTCGGCGTGCGTCGCGTTGCCGCACCAGCGGCAGGCGAACCGGGACTGCGACGGGCGGTTGCGGGCGTCCACGTAGCCGCAGAGCGAGCACTCCTGGCTTGTGTAGGCCGCGTGTTCTTCCGTCGCAGTGATCTTGTACTTGTCGTGCAGGTCGGCGAGCTTTTGGCGAAACACCGCGCGCCCGCAGTTGCTGACCAGGCGGTTCATGCGGCGCGTCAGGCCGGGCAGACGGAAGTCCAGCCGCTCCACGACCAGCGCAGCGGGCGCATGAAGCCGCACGATGCGGTTCAGCGCCGCGTTGATCCGCGTCTTCAACATGCCCCGCACCCGCAGGACCAGCTTGCGGTATCGCTCGCTGTCGCGCGGCTTGCCACCGGCCTGCATCCGGTGCCGGGCGATGCCGACCAGCAGCTTGTCGATCCGCGCGAGGTCGGCGATCAGCCCGCGCCCGAACAGCGTGCCCTCGCTGGTGGCGAGCAGGGTGGCCAAGCCGAAGTCGAGGGCCAGGCGTTCGGTGCGCGGCACGTAGGCGGCGCGCAGGGCGGCGAACGGCTTCGCCATGTCCTGCACCAGGCGAACCGTCACCCGGCCCGCCTCCGTGCAAAGCTGCACCACGGGGCAAAGCTCGCCGCCTCGGCGGTTGAACTGCGTGTTGGAGTGCAGCGGCATGAGGATGGCGGGCCGGTGCGGCAGCGTCAGCCGCGCCCACAGGTCGGCGTGGCGCGCGGACTGCGCGCGGGCGACCACAGCCGCCCGGCTGTCCAGGCGCGGCGACACACCGGACAGGTCAGGCCGGCGATGCCGGCCCATGACGTGCCGCATGATCGACCGGGCCAAGTCGCGCGTCACCAAGTCGAAGGCAACGATGTCGCGCAAATCGCTTTGCGATTTCGCTGGTCCGCGGGAGAACCCCAGGCCACGCCGGTTGATCGCGCGGAGTTGCCGCTTGACGACATCGGGCAGCTTGGAGCACCGGACCACTTCCGCGAACTCGTTGGCTCGGTTGCTTACCCAGCCGTCGATCTGCTCCTGCACCTGAAATGTCGCCATCTGCACGGGAGCCGCGCCACAAATCCCGTTCAGGTGCTTGGCCGGCGCATACTTGTCCGTGCCGCCCGCTTCGAAGAACTGCCGCCACTGCACGCGGGCTACCTGCACGGCGAGATCGCGGTAGTCGGCGACGAAACGCAGTACGGCTCGTTCCTTACCGGCGTTCATCGACTGCCGAAGGCTGTCTGCGCGCAAAGGGCCGTGCTTCTTCCTCAAGCGAACAGGGCTTTCAAAGGCAGCGGCCCGGCCTTGGTCGCGAACAGCGAGCTAAGGCGCTGCTCAAAGCCCGTGCGGTGGTTCCAGCGGAACTCGACCTCGCGCAAGTAGCGGCCCATGTCGCGCAAATGGCTGCGCCATTTCGCTGGCTTGCCGCTGACCCAATGGAACACCCCGACCAGCGCCCGCTTGAACATCGCGTGGACGCTCTCGGCAGTGTTGACGTGGGCGCGCAGGCCGGTGCGGGCATCCGTGCGGGCATACTCGCCCGCCGAGTGGTTGACCCGCATGTGCCCGCCGTGCCGCCGACCGATGGCGAGGGAGGCCGGCAACTCATCGGTGGCGAGAACGGCGGACGGGTCCACCCAGCGCAGCACGGGCACAGCCAAGTTGGCGGTGCCGTGCGACAGGATTGGCGTCAGCCGGACCTCGCCGCCACGGGCGACAGCAGTGAAGGTCATCGGCTTGTCGGTGCCTCGCCCGGATTTCCGCTTCTTACCTTTTGGCTTCGGTTCCGGCGCGGGTTCTGGTTCCAGCAGCGGTACGGGCGCGGGCTTCGTAGGCTGGTTCTTGGCCCGTGGCTTGCCACCCATATACGTCTCGTCCAACTCGACGATGCCAGTCAGCAGGCCGGGGTTACTGTCCATCATGGCGCGGATGCGATGCGCCAGGTGCCAGGTGGTTCGGTATTGCAGCCCGAGCAGGCTGGCGAGCTTGAGCGACGAGATGCCCTTGCTGCTCGACGCGATCAGGTAGGCCGCGATGATCCAGATGCAGATGGAAAGGTGGGTCTTGTGCATCGGCGTGCCGGAGGTCGCAGAAAAGGTCTTGCGGCAGTCTAGGCAGATGAATTGGCCGGGGCGCGCGGTGATCCGGGAGGCGTGGTTGACCACACCGCAATGCGGGCAGGCCGGGCCGGCGGGCCAGCGCGCCTGTTCCAGAAACGCCAGGCACTTCCCCTCGTCGCAGAACCGGGCCTGCAAGGCGGGAAGAGTGAGCGGATCGCGTCCTGGCTTCACGGCGGGGTCCTGTAGGCCTGAGACACAACATACAGCGCCATATTATCTAAAGCAATAGCTC
>CAXTTB010000320.1:0-4778 GCA_964246905.1 uncultured Acetobacteraceae bacterium
GCGCCGGCAGCCAGGGAGATATGCGGGAACCACAAAGAGGTCAAGCAGGAATTGACAAAAATTTGCCAACACCCGCGCGACAGGGAGAAAGCCTCAATATCTTCAATCCCTTAATGACATCAGGCCCATCCACGAAACTGCCCATGCCGTCACGTCGCCACCCAGCCGCCGTCGATGGACAACGGCGCCCCCGTGATGGTCTGCGCCGCGTCGGAGCAAAGGAACACCACCAGCCCGCCGATCCCCTCCGACGTCGTGAACTGCGCCATCGGCTGCTTCTCCGCGAGCATCGCCTGCTTCACCGCCTCGGTCCCCAAACCCTCACGCGCCGCCCGTGCGTCAAGCTGCGCCTGCACCAGGGGCGTCAGCACCCAGCCCGGGCAGACCGCGTTGGCCGTCACCCCGGTGTTCGCCAACTCGATGGCCGCAACCTTCGTCAGCCCCACAAGGCCGTGCTTCGCCGCGACGTAGGCGGACTTCTGCGCGCTGCCCACCAGCCCGTGCGCCGAGGCAATGTTGACGATGCGGCCCCAGCCCTTGCCGGTCATGCCGGGGATCGCCGCCTGCATGGCGTGGAACGCCGCCGACAGGTTGATGGCGATGACCGCGTCCCAACGCTCCGCCGGGAAGTCCTTGATCTCGGCCGTGTGCTGGATGCCGGCGTTGTTCACCAGGATGTCGGGCCCGCCCAGCGCCGCCTCCGTCCGCCGCACCAGCCCGGCGACCTGCGCGGGCTGCGACAGGTCGGCGCCGTCATAGGCCACCCGGACGCCCAGGTCCCGCGCCAGCTCCGCCCGGAGCGCCTCGATGGCCCCAGCCTCGCCGAAGCCGTTCAACATCAGGTCGGCTCCCTGCTCGCCGAGGCACCGGGCAATGCCCAAGCCGATGCCGCTCGTGGACCCGGTGACGAGCGCCACCTTGCCGGGCAAGCCCTTTGCGCCAGAAGCCATGAAACCCTCCATCAGGATGCCGCAGCCTATTGTCCTCCACGGCAAGCCATGCGTGAAGGGCCTGGGCGCAGGCCGCCGGCCATCCTGGCAACGCAACCCGGCCCCGCGCGTTGACCCGCCTCCACGCAACTTAGGAGACGGCGATGGCTGACCAGCCGAGCGACATCAAGGACCAGACCCAGGGCGCACGCCTGCACAAGACCAACAACGACCTGAAGAACAACGCCAAGGCGGTGTCGATGGAGCTGCTACAGGCCCGCATGGCCGACGGCATCGACCTCGCCCTCATCACCAAGCAGGCGCATTGGAACCTCAAGGGGCCGCAGTTCATCGGGGTCCACCTGATGCTCGACAAGTTCCGTGACGAGCAGGACGAGTGGACCGACATGATGGCCGAGCGCATCACCCAGCTCGGCGGCACCGCCCGCGGCACGGTGCAGGAGGTCGGGCGCGAGACGAGCCTGAAGCCCTACCCCACGGACATCTACGCCATCGCCGACCACCTCGCGGCGCTGATCGAGCGTTACGCCGCCTGCGCCAACGCGATCCGCAAGAACATCGAGGACACGGACGAGGCCGGCGACGCCGACACCGCCGACCTGTTGACCGAGGTGTCCCGCGGCCTGGACAAGCAGCTCTGGTTCCTGGAAGCCCACACCCAGGAGCCGTCCGGCACGTTCCGTAACTAAAATGGCGCGGGGGGGGGCCCCCCCCCCCCCCCCCCCCCCCCACCCCAAGCCCCCCCCGTCCCCTCCGGCCTGTTCCATAAAATAAACGGGGGGGGCGGCACCCCCCGGCGCCCCGCCCTCCGCCAAAACCCTTGCCCGGCTGGGTCCAGAGCACTAGCTTTGGCTCAGATTCGGGAACACAGCATGAACGACTTGCTCTCGCCGCTGGACGGCAGCCGCCCCAGCGACAGCTACTCCGCTGCCGACATCGAGGTGCTGGAGGGGCTGGAGCCGGTGCGGCGCCGCCCCGGCATGTACATCGGCGGCACCGACGAGGCCGCGCTGCACCACCTCGCCGCCGAGATCCTGGACAACGCGATGGACGAGGCCGTGGCCGGCCATGCCAGCTCCATCGACGTGTCGCTGGAGGCCGGCAACTGGCTGCTGGTCCGCGACAACGGGCGCGGCATCCCGGTCGATCCGCACCCGAAGTTCAAGGACCTGAGCGCGCTGGAGGTCATCCTGACCACCCTGCACTCGGGCGGCAAGTTCGGCGGCAAGGCCTACGCCACGTCCGGCGGCCTGCACGGCGTCGGCAGCTCCGTGGTCAACGCCCTGTCGGACATGATGGAGGTGGAGGTCGCGCGGGACCGCGTGCTGTGGCGGCAGAGCTACCAGCGCGGCAAGCCGGCGACCAAGCTTAACAACGCCGGGCCAACGCAGAACCGCCGGGGCACCACGATCCGCTTCCACCCGGACCCCGAGATCTTCGGCCCGCTGGCCTTCATCCCGGCCCGGCTCTACCGGCTGTGCCGCTCCAAGGCCTACCTGTTCCGCGGCGTGCGGATTCGCTGGACCTGCGACCCAGCCCTGCTCGCCGGCAAGGACGGCGTGCCGGCGGAGGCGTTGCTGCACTTCCCCGGCGGCCTGCGCGACAGCCTGCAGGAGGACATCGGCGACCTGCCGCGCGCCGTGCCGGAGCTTTGGGCCGGCGACGCCGACCTGCCCGCCGCCGCGGACGGCAAGACCGGCGGACGGGTCGAGTGGGCGATGGCCTGGCTTGAGGGCGCCGACGGCTTCCTGCACTCCTACTGCAACACCGTGCCCACGGCGCAGGGCGGCACGCACGAGGCCGGGTGCCGCGCGGCGTTGCTGAAAGGCCTGCGCGCCTGGGGCGAGCAGCGCGGCAACCGCCGGGTCGCCCAGGTGACGGCGGAGGATCTGCTGGGCCAGATGGCCGGCAAGCTTTCGGCCTTCGTGCGCGAGCCGCAGTTCCAGGGCCAGACCAAGGAGAAGCTGACCAGCCCGGAGGCCGCCCGCCTGGTGGAGACTGCGTTGCGCGACCGCTTCGACCATTGGCTGGCCGGCAACCCGGCGCAGGCCGACAACCTGCTGGCCTTCGTGATCGAGCGCGCCGAGGACCGCCTGCGCCGCCGCGAGGTCAAGGACGTGAGCCGCAAGACCGCGACCCGGCGCCTGCGCCTGCCGGGCAAGCTCGCGGACTGCACGCTGGAGAACCGGGACGACACGGAGATCTTCCTGGTGGAGGGCGACAGCGCCGGCGGCTCCGCCAAGCAGGCGCGCAACCGCAACACCCAGGCGGTGCTGCCGCTCCGGGGCAAGATCCTGAACGTCGCCAGCGCCAGCGCCGACAAGCTGCGGCAGAACCAGGAACTCAAGGACTTGATCGAGGCGCTGGGCTGCGGCGTGGGGGATCGGTTCGACCGGGCGAAGCTGCGCTACGGCCGGGTCATCATCATGACGGACGCCGACGTGGACGGCGCGCACATCGCCTCCCTGCTGATGACGTTCTTCTACCGGGAGCTGCCTGAGCTTGTGCAGCATGGCCACATCCATTTGGCGCAGCCGCCGCTCTACCGCCTGACCCAAGGAGCCAAATCCATCTACGCCATGGACGACGCCGACAAGGACCGGCAGATGAAGCGCGGCTTCAAGGCGGGCAGCAAGGTCGAGGTCAGCCGCTTCAAGGGCCTGGGCGAGATGCCGATGATGGCGCTGCGGGAGACCACCATGGACCCGGCCAAGCGCACCCTGCTCAAGGTCGTGGCCCTGCCGGAGAACCGCCACGCCACCAGCACCTTGGTCGAAAGCCTGATGGGCCGCCGCCCGGAGCTGCGCTACCAGTTCATCCAGGACCGCGCCCGCACGGTCGAGGACGTGGATGTCTGACGCGCCGCTGCCCGCGACGGAGGCGACGAGCGCGCGCTTCGCCGAGATGGACGCCTGGGCGTCCCCGGACATCCTGGACGCGCTGCTGGAGGGCCAGATGGCGGCGGTGGCCGCGGTGCGCCCGGCATTGCCCGCCCTGGCCGCCGCAGCCGACGCCGCGGCAGAGCGCCTGCGGGACGGCGGACGCCGCGCCTACGCCGGGGCCGGCACGTCCGGACGGATCGCCGTCCAGGACGGCGCCGAGCTGACGCCCACCTTCGCCTGGCCGCGCGGCCGGCTGGTGTTCCTGATGGCCGGCGGCGAGACGGCGCTGACCCAGGCGGTGGAGAACGCCGAGGACCGGGACGACCTGGGCCGGCGTGACGTGGCGACGGCCGGCTTAGGCCCGTCGGACGTGCTGCTGGCCCTCGCCGCCAGCGGCGCCACGCCCTACACCCTGGCCTGCCTGCAAGCCGCCCGCGCCGCCGGGGCGCTCACCATCGCCATCGCCCACAGCCCAGGGGCGCCGCTGCTCGCCGCCGCGCATCACCCGGTCCTGATCGAGACCGGGGCGGAGCCGGTCGCCGGGTCCACCCGCATGAAGGCCGGCACCGCGCAGAAGGTGGCGCTCAACCTGTTCAGCACGGCGCTGATGGTGCGGCTCGGCCGGGTGCATCGCGGCCAGATGGTCGATATGGCGGCCAGCAACGCCAAGCTGCGCGCCCGCGCGGTGCGGATGCTGCAAACCCGCGGGGGCCGCCCCCCCCCCCCCCGCCCCCGCGCCGCCCCCCCCGCCGCCGCCGCGGCGCTCGTCCAGGCGGACGGCACCGTCAAGACCGCCCTGCTGATCCTCCGCGGCCTGAGCCGGGCGGACGCCGACGCGCTGCTCGCCCGGCACCGCGGCCAGTTGCGCCCGGCGCTCGCCGCTTTGTAGCCCGGCCCTCCTGTCGCACGCCTTGGTTCCCCGCCAGCCAGGGGTTCAGGGCGGGCA
>CAXTTB010000321.1:0-4773 GCA_964246905.1 uncultured Acetobacteraceae bacterium
GTTCTTTCACACCGCATGTTACGGTCGAGCTTGGAGGACCGAGCCATGCCGTCGCCAGACAAACGTACGATCAGCCTGCCGGCCGAGCAGGCCAGTTACATCGATGCCCTCGTCGCGTCCGGGACATACGCCACGGCCAGCGAGGTTGTGCGGGCGGGCCTGCGGGCCTTGCAGGAGCGCGATTCGGCGGTTGAGCGGTGGCTGCGGGATGAGGTGGTGCCGGTCGCCGCCGCCATGCAGGCCGATCTCGGCCGTGCTATCCCCGCTGAGCAGGTCTTCGCCGACCGGCGCGCCCCGCACGCGCAACGGCTGAAAGACCGCGGGGAGGGCCGTCCATAGTTAGTGTGGTAACAATAAGTCCTTGCCCTTGGATGATTTTGTTGCTGCTATGACCTGTGGAAATCGAGTTCGACCCGAACAAGGACGCCATCAATCGACAGAAGCATGGTCTTTCCCTCGCTGACGCCGCGCTGATGGGTTTGGATGAAGCGGCCATCGTCGAGGATCGCCGCTTCGACTACGGCGAAACACGGTTCCTCGCCTACGCGCCCATCGAAGGTAGGCTTCATGTCTTATGGTTTACGATGCGCGGTTCGGTTGTCCGGGTCATCGGCCTGAGAAAAGCCAATCAGCGTGAAAGGAAGCGCCATGAGCAGCCCTGACAAGCCGGCTCACATCTCGCAAGAGGACTGGGAATCCGTGGATGTGCCGGAACTGACCGATGAGGATTTTGCGCAGGCGAAACCGTTCAAGGAAGTCTTTCCTGAACAATACAAGGCATGGAAGAAGCTAGGCCGTCCGTCGGTCGAAAGTCCCAAGGTGCATATCGGCTTCCGGCTCGCGGCCGATGTGGTGCAAGGCGTCCGCGCGACCGGCCCCGGCTACAATGCCCGGGTGGAGCGCGTGTTGCGCGATGCGTTGGCGAAAGGCGAACTTTGACGCCTCTCCCGCTTCGCAGCCCGGCAAAGCGGAAGGCCAATTCCTGAAGCTCATTTCGTCTGATGCAAAAGGGCAATCATAACAGGAAAACTGGTTGATGCTGAAGCAAGCCATTCCGAACATCTTCGTCAACGATTTGAAGCGGCTCTCGCCTACTACACGGGGCTGCTCGGCTTCCGCCCGCTGTTCGTGTATGGCGAGATCCCTTTCTACGCCCACTTGGCGCGTGACGAGGCGATCCTGGCGATACGCCAGGTGGCCAGGCCCGTGATCGACCACACCGCCGGCTAGGCGTTGCTCAGCGCGTTCATCGAGGTTTCCAACGTCAACGCCCTGCACGACGCATTGCATGCGGCCGGTGCCCGCATTTGGCAGGCGCCGCGCGACGAGCCTTGGGCGATGCGCAGCCTGATCGTCAGCGACCTCGACAGCAACCTAATCTGTTTTGCGTCCAATCTGCCGGGGTGATCGGATCGCGTAACGGGACCGACATGGGGACCCCGGCAGCCCAACCCATTTGCATCCCTCCCGAACCAGCGCCTAATGAAACCCGCTGCCACGAACAAGGGATCACGATGCTGAAACGTCTGTTGGCGACATCCTTGCTGGCCCTCGGGCTGGGCACGGCGGACGCCGCCGCCGCCACATTCCGCTGGGCCAACGACGGCGACGCCAACTCCATGGACCCCTACACCCGCAACGAGACGTTCCTGCTGACCTTCACGCAGAACATCTACGACCCGCTGGTGCGCCGCAACCGCGAGCTGAAGGTCGAGCCGGCGCTGGCGGTGAGCTGGGAGCAGCCGGACCCGCTGACCTGGCGCTTCCACCTGCGCCCCGGCGTCAAGTTCCAGGGCGGCGAGGCCTTCACCGCCGACGACGTGCTGTTCAGCTACGGGCGGGCGTCCGGCCCCGGCAGCCAGCTCAACGCCATCTTCTCCACCGTGAAGGAGGTGAAGAAGGTCGATGACCTGACCGTCGATTTCATCACCAAGGCCCCCAACCCGATCTTCGTGCAGGAGATCACGACGTGGGCGATGATGTCGAAGGCGTGGTGCGAGGCGCACAACGCTACCCAGCCGACGGACCTCACCAAGACCAAGGAGGAGAACTACGCCACCCGCAACGCCAACGGCACCGGCCCCTTCATCCTGGGCACGCGGGAGCCGGACCGGCGCACGACGCTCCGCAGCAACCCGGCCTGGTGGGACAAGCCCGAGCATAACCTGACGGAGGTGACGTTCAACGTCATCTCGTCCGCCAACACCCGCGTCGCCGCCCTGCTGTCGGGCGACGTGGACATGATCTACACCGTGCCGCCGCAGGACATGGACCGGATCGGCCGCACCCCCGGCCTCAAGCTCGCGGTCGGGCCGGAGCTGCGCACGATCTTCTTCGGCTTCGACCAGGCGCGTCCGGAGCTTTTGAAGTCGGACGTGAAGGGCAAGAACCCGTTCCAGGACGTGCGCGTGCGCCGGGCCTTCAACATGGCGGTGGACGCCCGCGCGATCCAAAGCCGGGTCATGCGGAACCAGAGCCACCCCACGGGCCTGATGTACGGCCCCGGCGTCAACGGCTACACGGAGGCGTCCGACCAGCGCATCCCCTACGACCCCGACGGCGCCAAGAAGCTGCTGGCCGACGCCGGCTACCCCAACGGCTTCGGCGTCACCCTCGACTGCCCGAACGACCGCTACATCAACGACGAGGCGATCTGCCAGGCCGTCACCAACATGCTGGCCCGCATCGGCATGAGGGTCACGCTGAACGCGCAGACCCGGCTGCAATACTTCGCGCAGATCTCCAACCCGGAGTACCGCACGAGCTTCTACATGCTGGGCTGGACGCCCACCACGTACGACGCGCTCAACAGCCTGTTCAACCTCGCGGGCAGCCGCAACGGCGTGCGCGGGGTGTTCAACGACGGCGGCTGGTCGAACAAGGAGTTCGACGACACGCTGGAGCAGATCGGCGTGGAACTCGACCCGGAGAAGCGCCAGCAGCAGATCGAGCGCGCGTCGAAGATCATCCACGACGAGGCGGCGTTCATCCCGCTGCACCAGCAGACCGTCGTCTGGGCCTACCGCAGCAACGTCGAGCTGCAGCAGTTGGCGGACAACACCTTCCCGCTGCGCTACGTGACCGTGAAGTAAGGGGACAGCACCATGCGGAACACCGAGCAGATCTGGCAGATCGTGGACGAGAAGCGCGCGGAGTACATCGCTCTCGCCGACCGGGTGTGGGGCACGCCGGAGCTGGCCTATGGCGAGCACCGTTCGGCCGCCGAGCACCTGGCGATGCTGGAACGCGAGGGCTTCCAAGTCACCAAGGAGGTCGCCGGCATTCCCACCGCGCTGATGGCGGAGGCCGGGGAGGGCGGCCCGGTGATCGCGATCCTGGGCGAGTACGACGCGCTGCCGGGCTTGAGCCAGGAGGCCGGGCTGGACGAGCCGCGCGCCGTGGACGGGCAGGGCGGCGTCGGCCATGGCTGCGGCCACAACCTGCTGGGGTCGGCGGCAATGCTGGCGGCGAGCGCCGTCAAGGACTGGCTGGCGGAGTCCGGCACGCCCGGGCGCGTCCGCTACTACGGCTGCCCGGCGGAGGAAGGCGGCGCCGCCAAGGGCTTCATGGTGCGCGACGGCGCCTTCGCCGACGTGGACATCGCGATCTCCTGGCACCCGGCCTCCTTCTCCGGCGTGAACGAGGCGGTGAGCCTCGCCAACACGCGGATCGACTTCACCTTCGTGGGCCGCGCCAGCCATGCCGCCGCGGCACCGGACCTGGGCCGCAGCGCGCTGGACGCCGTGGAGCTGATGAACGTCGGCGTGAACTACATGCGGGAGCACATGCCGGACGACGCGCGGGTGCACTACGCCTACCTCGACGCGGGCGGCATCGCGCCGAACGTGGTGCAGGCGCGGGCCAAGGTGCGCTATTTGATCCGCGCCCGGGACCTCGCGGGCCTCACCGCCCTTGTCGCCCGGGTCCGCAAGGTCGCGGAGGGCGCGGCGCTGATGACGGAAACGGCCGTGAGCGCGCAGACGGTCAGCGCCGTCAGCAACCTGATGGCCAACACGCCGCTGGAGCAGGCGATGCACGACAACTTCCAGCGCCTCGGCCCGCCCGAGTTCGACGACGCCGACCGCGCCTACGCCGAGCGCATCCGCGCGTCGCTGACCGACGCCGACATCGCCGCCGCCTTCGACCGCGCCGGCGTGCCGGTGCGGCGCGACCTCGCGATGTGCGACTTCGTCATCCCGTTCGGCGCCCGTGGACGCGGCGGCAACGGCAGCACGGACGTGGGCGACGTGTCCTGGGTGGTGCCCACGGTGCAGGCGCGCGGCGCGACCTGCGCCGTCGGCACGCCGTTCCACTCCTGGCAGTTGACCGCCCAAGGCAAGAGCCAGGCGGCGCACAAGGGCCTCGTGCACGTCGCCAAGGTGATGGCCGGCACCGCGCTCGACGCGCTGCAGGACCCGGCGCTGATCGAGCGCGCCAAGGCGGATCTCGCGGAGCGCACTAGGGACACGCCATACCAGTGCCCGCTGGCTCCTGACGTGCAGCCGCCGATCCAGGCCATGAGCCGCGGGGTCTAATACCAGACACCCTTTGGGACGACTGGTATCAGAGTCGTTTTTGGCGCGCGGCCTCAGCCGCAAACGCTTCGCGTGTCGAACCGAGCGGTTCGCCAGATTTCGGCGACCCACCAACCCGGACGGGCGCTCCGCGCCTGGCCCCGCGCGCATACCAGTCAGCCCAAAGGGCTGCTGGTATAAGCGACCTTGTGCAAGTTGGGACACGCCTGCTCAGGATTGTAGGGCGGATCAGCGAAGC
>CAXTTB010000322.1:0-4772 GCA_964246905.1 uncultured Acetobacteraceae bacterium
GGTCGAGGGCGGGCACCGCCGAGGTTTCCGCCCAGCCCTCCGTCGCCACCAGGCCGTCACGCGCGTCGATGCCGACCGCGACCTGGCCGGGAAAGGCGCGGCAGGCCTCGTGCACCAGCTCCGGCGTCTTCACCGCGGCGCTGCCGAGGATCACCCGGCGCACCCCGGCCCGCAGCCAGCGTTCCACCCCGGCCATGTCGCGGATGCCGCCGCCGAGCTGCACCGGCACCCGGGCCACGGCCAGGATGGCGGAAACCGCCGCGGTGTTGACGGACCGCCCGGCGAACGCGCCGTTCAGGTCCACGACGTGCAGCCATCCGCAGCCGCCGTCCTGCCAGGCCTGCGCCTGCGCGCCGGGGTCGCTCGAGTACACCGTGGCGTCGTCCATGGCGCCGCGCCGCAGCCGGACGCAGGCGCCGTCCTTGAGGTCGATGGCAGGGTAGAGCGTCAGGCTCACGCCTTCGCGTCCCGCTGCAGCAATTTCATGTAGTAGATGCCACGGATGGTGCGCCCGCCGACCCGGGCGTAGCACGGGTGCTCGCCCCAGCGATGGTAGCCGAGCGTCTCGTACAGGTGGATCGCCGCCTCCTGCGTTTCCCGCACGTCGAGGTTCAGCACCTGGTAGCCGAGCGCCCGCGCGCCGTCCTCGATGCGCCGGGTCAGCAGGCGGGCGAGGCCGTGGCCGCGGGCGTAGGGCGCGATGAAGGAGTGCATCAGCGTCGCCGCGAAAGCCTGCGCCTCGTTGTGGCGGGGCGGGCGGACCAGTTGGGCGCTGCCGACGATGACGCCGTCCAGCCGCCCGATGAACAGCTCGCGCTCCGGCACCAGCAGCACGCCGCGGAAGTAGCTCTGCAGCGCCAGGCGCCCCGGCGACTTCACCCAGCCGAAGCCGCCGCCCTCCAGGATCGCGGCGTCCGCGGCCTCGCACAGCGCCTGCATGTCGTCGTCGGCCAGCTCGGTCGCCCGTTCCACCAGCAGTTCGGGAGCCGCAGTGCCGCCCGCCTCGTTCAGGCGGGCCATTCCTTCAACGTATCCCATTCCGTCCGGCCTCCCCACCCTCCGGTTCCCCGCCTTCCGGCTCCCATCGCAAGAAGTTGGCCAGGATGCGCAGGCCGACCGCCTGGCTCTTCTCGACGTGGAACTGCGTGCCGGCCCGGTTGCCGCGGGCGACCATGGCCGGCACCGGGCCGCCGTAATCCGTGGTGGCCAGCAGGTCGCCCGGCGTGCCGCCGCGCAGCGCGTAGCTGTGCACGAAGTAGGCGTGGTCGCCGGGCTGCAGCCCGTCCAGCAGCGGGTGCGCGCCCGGCACGAAATCGAGCGCGTTCCACCCCATTTGCGGCAGCCGCAGCCCTGGCGGGTCCATCGGCGCGATCTCTCCCCCGATCCAGCCGAACCCCTTTGTCACCGCGTGCTCCAGCCCGCGCTCCGCCATCAACTGCATACCCACGCAGATGCCGAGGAACGGACGCCCGGACCCGGCACTGCGCTCCACCGCATCCCGCAGCCCCGGCGCCGCAGCAAGCCCGGCGGCGCAGTCGGCGAACGCGCCCTGGCCCGGCAGCACCACGCGGTCCGCCGCCAGGACCCGGGCGGGATCGCCGGTGACTTCGACCTGCGCGTCCAGCCCGGCCCGCTCCGCCGCCACTGCCAGGGCACGGCTCGCGGAGGCGAGGTTGCCGCTGCCGCAGTCCACGACGGCGACGCGCATCATGGGAGCGGCCCGACCAGGGAGGCGTGCAGGTCGGCGCGGGCGTGCAGCAGCCGGGCCAGCGCGCTGTCCGCGTCGCGCGCCGCCAGCACGTGGCTCAGCAGGTAGCCGCGCCGCTCCAGCGACCAGCGCACCGCGTCCCGCCCGAGCAGACCGGCCAGCACGCCGAACCCCAGGCCGATCAGCCCGCCCAAGCCCGGCGGCGCCAGGACCATGACCAGCAGCGCCGCCGCCGCGAACAGCGCCGCTGGAATCCAGGCCCGGTGCGCCAGCAGCCAGAACGGCCCGAACACCGCGGCGCCCCAGCTCCAGCCTTCCAGCAGGACGACCGGAGGGCAGTCCGGCTTGAGGTGCGCGGTGTAGGTCCTCATAGGGCGCCCTTGGTGGACGGGATGGCGCCCGATGCGCGCGGGTCGGCCTCCGCCGCCATGCGGAGGGCGCGGGCGACGGCCTTGAAGCACGCCTCCGCCACGTGGTGCGCGTTGCGCCCGGCCTGCTGCGTGACGTGCAGCGTCAGGAGCGCGTTCATCGCCAGCGCGCGGAAGAACTCCTCGAACAGCTCGGTGTCCATCTCGCCGATCTTGTCGCGCCCGAACGAGACGGACCAGGCGAGGAACGGGCGGCCCGACAGGTCCAGCGCGGCGGCGACCAGCGCCTCGTCCATCGGCACGACGGCGTGGCCGTAGCGACGCACCCCGCGCTTGTCGCCGACCGCCTGGGCCAGCGCCTGGCCCAGCACGATGCCGACGTCCTCCGTCGTGTGGTGGAAGTCGATGTGCAGGTCGCCCTTGGCCCGCACGGTGAGGTCGATCAGCGCGTGCCGGGCGAAGGCGGTCAGCATGTGGTCCAGGAAGCCGACGCCGGTCGCGACCTCGCTCTGGCCGCTGCCGTCCAGGTCAAGCCGGACGGCGATGTCGGTCTCGGTGGTCGTGCGGGTGATCTCAGCGGTGCGGGCCATGGGCGCGTGATAGCGCAAACCGCCCCCCGGGCAAACCGGGCCGGGGTGCCCTGGCCCAAGTTGCCTATATCTTGTGCAGCCCGGGCGCGGACCCCATTTGGGCGGCATCATGCAAGACACATCCCCCCACGATCCCGTCGGCTGGCACGGGACCACCATCCTCTGCGTCCGCCGCGACGGCCGGGTCGCCATGGCCGGCGACGGCCAGGTGACGCTCGGCCAGACCGTCATCAAGGGCAACGCGCGCAAGGTCCGGCGCATCGGCGCCGGCGGCAGCGTGCTGGCCGGGTTCGCCGGCGCCACGGCGGACGCCTTCACCCTGCTCGAACGGCTGGAGGCCAAGCTCGAACGCTTCCCCTCGCAGCTCGAGCGCGCCTGCGTGGAGCTGGCGAAGGACTGGCGCACCGACCGCTATTTGCGCCGGCTGGAGGCGATGATGGCGGTGGCCGACGACGTGCACAGCTATACGCTGACCGGCAACGGCGACGTGCTGGAGCCGGAGGACGGGGTGATCGCCATCGGCTCGGGCGGCAACTACGCGCTGGCCGCGGCGCGGGCGCTGCTGTCGGTGGACGGGCTGGAGGCGGAGGAGGTCGCGCGCCGGGCCATGCGGATCGCCGCCGACATCTGCGTCTATACCAACCACTCGCTGATCGTGGAGACCCTGTGATGGACGTTCCCACCTATTCCCCGCGGGAGATCGTGGGCGAGCTTGACCGCTTCATCGTGGGGCAGCAGGACGCCAAGCGCGCGGTCGCCATCGCGCTCCGCAACCGCTGGCGCCGGCAGCAGCTTCCGGAGGGCATCCGGGAGGAGGTGGTGCCGAAGAACATCTTGATGATCGGGCCGACCGGCTGCGGCAAGACGGAGATCGCCCGCCGCCTGGCCAAGCTCGCGCAGGCGCCGTTCATCAAGGTGGAGGCGACGAAGTTCACCGAGGTCGGCTACGTCGGCCGCGACGTGGACAGCATCGTGCGCGACCTGGTGGAGGCCAGCATCGCCATGCTGCGCGACACCGGGCGCAAGGACGTGCAGGCGAAGGCGGAGCTGGCGGCGGAGGACCGGCTGGTGACCGCCTTGGTGGGGGAGGGGGCCAGCGCCGACACCCGCGGCAAGTTCCGCAAGATGCTGCGTGCCGGGGAATTGGAGGACAAGGAGATCGAGGTCGCCGTGGCCGACGCCGGGCCGGCGATCGGGCAGATGGACATCCCCGGCATGGCGCCGGGCCAGATGCAGAACATCGGCGAGATGATGAAGGGCATGTTCGCCCGCCCGCCGCAGCGCAAGCGCATGACGGTCTCCGCCGCCCGGGTGGCGCTGGCGCGGGAGGAGAGCGACCGCCTGCTGGACAACGAGCAGCTCACCAAGGACGCCGTGCACCACGCCGAGCAGAACGGCATCGTGTTCCTGGACGAGATCGACAAGGTGTGCGCCCGGTCGAGCGAGGGCGGCTTCCGCGGCGGCGACGTGTCGCGCGAAGGCGTGCAGCGCGACCTGCTGCCGCTGATCGAGGGCACGACCGTCAACACCAAGCATGGCCCGGTGAAGACCGACCACGTGCTGTTCATCGCATCGGGTGCGTTCCATCTGGCCAAGCCCTCCGACCTGCTGCCGGAGCTGCAGGGCCGCCTGCCGATCCGGGTCGAGCTGGCGCCGCTGTCACGGGCGGACCTGCGCCGCATCCTGACCGAACCCGAGCACAGCCTGCTCAAGCAGTACTCGGCGCTGCTGGAGACGGAGGCCGTCACGCTGGACTTCACGCCGGACGCGGTGGATGCGCTGGCGGACCTCGCCGCCGACATCAACGACCGGGTGGAGAACATCGGCGCCCGGCGGCTGGCGACGGTGCTGGAGAAGCTGCTGGAGGAGGTCAGCTTCACCGCGACCGACCGGGGCGGCGAGCTGGTGACGGTGGACGCCGCCTACGTGAACGAGCGCGTGGCGCCGCTGGCCGCGAAGGGCGACCTCAGCCGGTTCATTCTGTAAACAAAACGTTGACAGGACAGGCTCGTTGCTGTTTCGTAAGGCTCTGACCAGGAGCCGTTACATGCGTTTGAAACTTGCAGCCTGCTTGATTATTGGCGGCGGCCTCGCGGCCTGTGCGGG
>CAXTTB010000323.1:0-4765 GCA_964246905.1 uncultured Acetobacteraceae bacterium
CCCATTCGAAGAAGGTGTCGTAGCCCTTGCCCGCCAACCCGCCGGGCGTGCTGGGGCGACCGCGCTCCACCTTGATCCCGAACTCCTCGAAGGACTTCTGGTAGTAGTGGTTGAGCCTGCCGTGGCCGGGGTCCGGCGGCGGCGCCATGCAGTCGGGGCCGAGCGCGATGGGGTCGAACGCCGCGTTCACGAAGGCCATCCCCTCCGGCCCCGGCATGTGCATCCCCGCCATCGTGCTGATCCCCGCGAGCCGGACCAGGGACTTCACCAGGGGATGCGGGACGCAGTGGCTGAACCGCTCCTGCACCAGCCCGTCCTGCCGGCGCACATGGCCGTCGCTGCCATACCAATGCCAGTTGTAGCAGAGCGCCGACGGCAGTTGCCCGGCGCAGCGCCGCTCCAGCGCGGCGATCTCCTGGAGGACGGAATGGCCGTGTCGCTCGGCGGGGACCAGGAACTCGTCCACGTCGAAGTACGACACCCATTTGAAGTCCCGCAGCGCGCGCAGGAAATGAATCGAGTGCTCGTACGCCTTGACCTGCGGCGGCGCGAGGGGGCCGACCTCGTTCTGCAGCACGGTCACGAAGCCGGTGCGGCCCAGGGCGTCCAGCAGCGCGTCCGACCCGTCCGAGTTGTCGTTCGTGTAGAGGAACACGTGCTCGAACCCCACCGCCCGGTAATGCGCGACGCATTCCAGCAGGTTGCAGCCCTCGTTCTTCGCCAGCAGGACGGCGGCGGTCCGGGTCGGCGGGATGGCGCGCATCAGGCCGAGGTTGAGCGCCTTCAACTCCGCGATGCCGCTTTCGTTGAGCACGAGCGCGTCGAGGTCCCGCCCGCACCGGCGCCCGTCGCCGTCGTCCGGGCGGCCCTCGGCCAGAGCGGCGATGTTGCGGCGCAGGGCTTCCTTCAACGAATCGGGCATCACAGCCAGAACCGGGTGGTGAGCTGCTCCGAGGTCACGTAATCGCTCGTCGGCTCGACCTGCATGTCGGCGACGTGCCGCGCGAGGCCGATCTCGTCGAGCCGCCAGCCCAGCATGGTCCGCACGTGCTCGTCGTAGCGGTCGGCGAGCGCGGTGGAGCCGGGGTCGAGGTTGGTGATGAGCACGAGGCCGGTCGGCGGCGCGTCCAGCGTGGTGAAGGAGAGGTCGGGCCGCACGCGCCGCAAAAGCCGCGCGGTGCGCCACACGTCGCCGGCCCACCAGTGCCGGCGGTGCGGCGCGATGGACGGGCGGGCCAGGTAGCCGCGGTCCGTCATCGGCTCCTCCACCGGCAGGCAGTCGTGCAGGGCGATGACCGAGTTGCGGGCGCAGCAGCGTTCCGTGTTGATGAAGTCGCGCAGCAGGAACTCGCAGCGGTGCATCCCGTCGAGGAAGGCGAGCTGCACCGCCTCCCCCAGCAGGGCGCGGGGGTCGTGCCGCTGGAAGAACAGGTCGGACGCCATGCGGAACAGCAGCATCCGCGGCTTCGACACGATGCGGCGCACCAGCTCGATGTCCTCGAACAGGAAGCCGGGATCGACCGCGAGCGACGCGCAGTCGGCGAGCGCCAGGCTGTCCCCGGTGAAGGTGCCGATCTCCAGGTAGTTGCGCGGCTGCAGGACCTCATGCAGGGTTTGCAGCACCTGGAGGTAGCCGTGCCCGGTGAAGTCCGGCAGGCTGTCGGCGTCGGGTGGGGTCAAGCGCAGCCCTCGGTCAGGCGTGCCGGGACTTCGGCACGGCGGCGCAACCGTACATGCCGTAACGACCGCCGGTCAACCCGAAGCCCGCCCCATGACAGCGGGATCGTTACGTTGTAGGACGCCGGGATGCCAGCTTGGAGGCCCAGCTTGGAGACGGCGATGGAGGCCAGCACGGCCAGCTTATACCAGCAGCCCTTTGGGCTGACTGGTATGCGCGCGGGGCCAGGCGCGGAGCGCCCGTCCGGGTTGGTGGGTCGCCGAAATCTGGCGAACCGCTCGGTTCGACACGCGAAGCGTTTGCGGCTGAGGCCGCGCGCCAAAAACGACTCTGATACCAGTCGCCCCAAAGGGCGTCTGGTGTCAGGTGATGCTCGACGCCAGGGCGTAGGCGCCGTTGCGCTGCGAGTTGGCGCTGGTCATCACCACCTCCGCCTGCGGGAAGCCGTTGTGGTTGCCGGGGCCGAAGCTGTAGTCGGCGGACACGCCGGGGAACGCCGCCGTCCGGTTCCAGGCGTCGGTGATCGCGTCCGGCGTGCTGGCGCCGCTGCGCTCCACCGCGGCCGCGACCAGGCGCACGGCGTCGTAGCCGCAGGCGACCCACCACAGGCTGGTGTCGCGCAGCGCCACCTTCGCGGCGGCGAGCTTGGCGACGAAGGCCTGGCTCCGCTCCGGCAGCTTGCCGTCCTCGCCCATGCTGCAGCTCCGGCAGCCCACGGCGAACACGCGCTCCCAGTTGCCGGCCCGGTCCAGCAGGCCGCGGATCTCCTCGGCGCCGAGCGACGGGTGGCCGACGATGGGCACGTTCCAGCGCAGCGCCCGGCGCACGTTCATCAGGCGGGACAGCAGGCCGACGCTGGCGCTCCAGGCCACGAGCACCTCGGCGCCGGAGGCCCGGGCGTACAGCATGTCGGGCGTCACGTCGGGCCGGGTCGCGGGGATCAGCGATTGGCTCACGACATGGGCGCCGTCCCATCGGAACGCCGCGGCGGAGGCCTCGACGGCGCCCGTGCCGTAAACCGAGGTGTCGCCGAACACCGCGACCTCCCGCACGCCGAGCGTGTCCAGCACGTAGCCGCGCACCGCCTCGTCCCACTGGCCGCTGCTGGGGGCGATGCGGAAGACGGTTGGGTATTTCGCCGGGTCGATCAGGCTGTCGGTCACGCAGGGATGGAGGCAGGGCGTGGCGGCATGGGCGATGACCGGCAGGGCCGCCAGCGCCTCGTTGGAGTTGGTCGGCCCCCAGATGGCGTGGACCTTGGCGTGATCGATGAGGTCCCGGGCCGCGTTCGCCGCGCGGACCGGATCGCCCTGGGTGTCCCGGGTGACGAGTTCCACCCGGCGCCCGCGCACGCCGCCGCCCGCGTTCAGCTCCGCCGCGGCCAGCGTCACCCCGCGGTTGAAGCCTGTGGCCGGCACGGCACCCGGCCCGGTGAGCGCCGCGAGCCAGCCGATGCGGAGCGGCTCGCCCGATGGGGCCGCGGCCAGGCCGGGGGTTGCGGCGAGGCTGGGGGCTGCGACGAGGTTGGGGGCCGCCGCGGCGCCCAGCACCAGCGTCCGGCGTTTCAGCATCGTGCCCTGTTCATCATGCCCTTCTGCATCGTGCCCTCCTGGGGACAGCGCCCGCAGCCCGGGGTTGACCATGGATGAAGCGGCCTCGGGGTCAAAGGACGTGAACCATGATGCCGCCGCAATCCCCCGGCATTCAAGGGCCTTAAGGCCTAGCCAAGTCCAGGCCGGACGCAACCAGACGAGGCCGGGGACACCCATGCGGAGACGGGGATTGATGGCGGGCGCCTTGGCGGCGGGCCTTGCGCCCTGGGCCGGGCTGCGGGCGGCGGAGCCGGAGGCCCATCCCTCCGACGCCCAGCCTTTCGACGCGCAGACGGTGCGGAGCATGGCCCGTGCCCTCGCCGCCGCCGCGTTCCAGCCGCCGGACACCAAGCTGCCGGACGCGCTGGCCAAGCTGAGCTATGACGCCTACCGCTCCATCCGCTTCGACCCGGCGCAATCGCTGTGGCGCGGCGCCGGCCTGCCGTTCGAGGCGCAGTTCTTCCACCGCGGCTCGCTGTACGCCAACCGCGTGGACCTGTACGAGGTCGCGGACGGCCAGGCGCGGGCGCTGCGCTACCGGCCCGAGCAGTTCGACTTCGGCGCGGCGCCGCGCATGGGGGACGGCGACCTCGGCTACGCCGGGTTCCGCCTGCACGGCGCGATCAACCGGGCGGACACGATGGACGAGGTCGCCGTGTTCCTCGGCGCGAGCTACTTCCGCGCGGTGGGCAAGGGTTTGCTCTATGGCCTGTCCGCCCGCGGCCTGTCGATCAAGACCGCCGACCCCGGCGGCGAGGAGTTCCCGGCGTTCAAGGCGTTCTGGCTCGAACGCCCGCAGCCCGGCACGCGCAGCGTCGTCGTGAGCGCCCTGCTCGACAGCCCCAGCGCCGCCGCCGCCCTGCGCTTCTCCATCAGGCCCGGAGAGGACACGACCTTCGACGTGGAGCTGGCGCTGTTCCCACGCGAGGACATCGCCCAGGCCGGCATCGCCACCCTGACCAGCATGTTCCTGTTCAACGCGCTGGACCGCGGCGGCGCCGACGACTACCGCCGCGCGGTTCACGACAGCAACGGGCTGATGATGCTGACCGGGCGCGGGGAGGCGCTGTGGCGCCCGGTCGCCAACCCGCAGACGCTGCAGGTCAGCCAGTTCGCCGACAGCAGCCCGCGCGGCTTCGGCCTGATGCAGCGCACCCGGTCGCTGCGCGACTTCGAGGACCTGGAAGCGCGCTACGACAAGCGCCCGAGCCTGTGGGTCGAGCCGGTCGGCGATTGGGGCGAGGGTGTGGTGGAGCTGGTGGAGATCCCCACCAAGGACGAGGTGCACGACAACATCGTCGCCTTCTGGCGCCCCAAGCAGCCGCTTTTGGCGAAAAGCGAGCACGGCTTCACCTACCGCCTGCACTGGGCGGCGGACGCGCCGGGCGCCCCCACGCTGGGCCGCTTCACCGCCAGCCGCAGCGGCGCCGGCCCCAGCGGCTCCCGCCTGTTCGTGCTGGACGCGGCAGGCGGCGCGCTGGGCGCGCTGGCGCCG
>CAXTTB010000324.1:0-3821 GCA_964246905.1 uncultured Acetobacteraceae bacterium
TGCCGGTACTCCTGGCGGTGCCAGCTTCCGGCGCTGGCCGCGGCGGGATGGCGGGCGGTCGCGCCGGACCTGCGCGGCTACGGCGGCAGCAGCCGCCCTGAGGGGCGCGACGCCTACCGCAGCGAGCACCTGGGCGCGGACGCTGCCGCCCTGTTCGACGCCTGCGGCGCGCGTCGCCGCCTGCTGGTCGGGCATGACTGGGGGGCGATGATCGCCTGGACCTTCGCCATGCAGCGGACCCGTCCGCTCGATGGCTTGGTCATCATGAACGTGCCGCACCCGGCGGTGTTCCGCCACGCCCTGCGCCACTCCTGGGCGCAGCGCCGCCGGTCCTGGTACGTGGCGTTCTTCCAGCTTCCCCGGCTGCCGGAGGCGCTGCTCACCGCCGGGCGCGCCCGCGCCGTCGCCCGGGCGTTCAGCGGCATGGCGGTGGACAAGTCCGCCTTCCCGCCCGACGTGCTGGAACACTACCGGCAGAACGCTCTGCTGCCCGGCGCGATGACCGCGATGCTCAACTACTACCGGGCCAACTTCACCGGCCTGTCCGGGGACGCGGCGCCCTCGCCCATGATCGAGGCGCCGACCCTGATAGTCTGGGGCGAGGAGGACACGGCGCTCGGGCTGGAGCTGACGGAGGGTTACGGACCTTACGTCGCCGATTTCACCCTGGAGCGCCTGCCCGGCGTCTCGCATTGGGTGCAGCAGGAAGCGCCCGACGCGGTGAACGCGCGCCTCCTCGCCTGGCTCGGACGCCGCGGGCTTACAGGCACGGCAGGCTAGACCGGCAAAGCGGCCGGGTCGGCGCCGCCCGGCCCCGTGGCGGACCGCATCAGCGCCTGCCCGGTCGGGCACATGTCCAGCAGCACGCAGCGCCTGCAGGCCGGGTTGCGGAAGAAGCAGCACCGCTGGCCATGCAGCATCAGCACCTCGTGGTTGTCGTACACCTGCTGCGCGTCCCAATCGGGCGGCAGTTGCGCGGACAGCACCCGGTGCGACGGCCCGACCGCCAGGCCCGACGGGATCAGCCCGGTGCGCGCGGCGACCCGGTGATGGTGGCTGTCCACCGGCAGCGCCGGACGGCGCAGCGTGCTGAAGCTGAGCACGGCGGCACTGGTCTTGGGACCGATGCCCGGCAGCCGCTCCAGCCAGGCGCGCGCCTCCTCCACGGACAGGTCCGCCAGGAAATCGAGCGACAGGGTGCCGCGCTCCGCCTGGATGGCGCGCAGGATGGCCTGGATGCGCGGCGCCTTCTGCTCCGGCCAGGTGACGCGCACGATGACCGCCTGCACCGCCGCCGTGGGCGCCGCGACGACCGCGGCCCAATCGGGGAACCGCTCCCGCAACGCCTTGAACGCCGCCCCGCTGTCGGCGTTGCGGGTGCGGTGGGACAGCAGGGAGCTGACCAGCTCGCTCAACGGGTCGAGCGCGTGGAAGTAGGCGATGGGGCAGCCGTACTCCCGGCACAGCCGATGGTGGACTTCGAGCGCCTTCTTGGACAAATCCATCGCGGCGGAACGCCGGGCGGGAGGGCCGGTTGCGGGCGCTGGCGTGATTGGCATTGGCTGCGGCGGCGTCTAGCTTGACGGGAGCACTGGCTGCGGCAAACGGCCTGGGAGGAGCGGGGCATGGGGTTTTCCATCGAACCATTGGGTCCGTGCCTGGCGGGACGGGTCGCCGGGTTGGACCTGGCCGGGCCGCTCGACGCCGGGCAGGTCGCCGCCATCGAGGCGGGCATGGACCGGCACGCGGTGCTGGTGTTCCCGGCGCAGCGGATCACCGACGAGCAGCAGGTGGCCTTCACGCTCAATTTCGGCGCGTTGGAGGAGACCGCCGGCGGCAACGTCACGCCCAAGGAGCAGCGGCGGCTCAACCCGCAGATGGCCGACGTGTCCAACCTCGACCAGCACGGCAGGCCTCTGGCCCGCGACGACCGGCGCCGGATGTTCAACCTCGGCAACCAGCTCTGGCATTCCGACAGCTCGTTCCGCGCGACGCCGGCGAAGTACTCGATCCTGTCGGGGCGCGTGGTGTCCACCTCCGGCGGCAACACCGAGTTCGCCGACATGCGGGCCGCCTACGACGCGCTGGACGCGCGCACCCGGGAGGAGGTGGAGGGCCTGGTCTGCGAGCATTCCCTCCTGTACTCGCGCGGCGCGCTCGGCTTCGATGCGCTCACCGCGGAGGAGCGGGCGATGTTCGCCCCGGTTCGGCAGCGCCTGGTGCGCACGCATCCGAAGACCGGGCGCAAGTCGCTCTATTTGTCGTCGCACGCTGGCGGGATCGTGGGGTGGCCGGTGCCGGAAGCGCGCGCCTTCCTGCGCGACATGAACGAGCACGCGACCCAGCCGCAGTTCGTTTACGTGCACCGCTGGCAGCCGTTCGACCTGGTGATGTGGGACAACCGGCAGACCATGCACCGCGTCCGCCGTTTCGACGCGGACCAGGTGCGCGACATGCGGCGCACGACGGTGGCGGGGGATGGGCCGACGGATCGGCGGGCGGTGGCGGCGTAGCCGCACCACCTACCCCCCCGGCGAGAACACCCGCGACAGCGCCCCATGCGCCGACCCCGGCGCGGCGTCCGCCCCGACCGTCACCGTCGCCGTCATCCCCGCCGCGAGGTGCACCGTGTCCGGCACCTGGTCGATGTGGATGCGCACCGGGATGCGCTGCGCCAGGCGGACCCAGGTGAACACCGGGTTCACCGTCGCCAGCCCCTGGTCGCCCGGCACCGTGTTCGGCGTGTTGATGCCTCGGGCGACGCTCTCCACGTGCCCGCGCACCGGGTCCCGGTAGCCCATCAGCGCCGCCATCGCCGGGTCGCCTACGCGGATGCCGCGCAGCTTGGTCTCCTCGAAGTAGCCCACCACCCAGAAGCTGTCGCTGTCCAGCACGGCGATGTTGCGCGCGCCCTTGGTGGCATAGTCGCCCTCGCGCAGCAGCAGGTTGGTGACGTAGCCGTCCACCGGGGACAGCACGTGGGTGCGCCTCAGGTCGATGCGCGCCTGGCTGGCCTGCGCCATCGCAGTGGCGTAAGCCGCGGCGGCGATCTCGGAATCGCCCTCGTAGCGTTGCAGCTCCTCCTGCGAGGTGGAGAGCGTGGTCAGGTTCTGCCGCCGGGTCGCCTGGGCCTGCTTCGTCTTGAGGTCGGCCCGCTTGCTGTTCACGTTGGCCTCGGCGGTCGCCACGGCGACCTCGTAATCCACCGGATCGATGTCGTACAGCGGGTCGCCCCGCCGCACTTCCTGGTTGTCCACGACGTACAGCGTGGTGATGCGGCCCGACACCTCCGGCGCGATGCTGACCACGTTGGCCAGCACCTGCCCGTCCCGCGTCCAGGGGCCGGTGACATAGCGGGTCCAGATCAGCGTGCCGGCGAGCAGGGCCGCGGCCAGGATGGCGGCCGTGACGGCGATCCGGACGGGACGGCGGGCTTGGCCAGGCATCAGGCGGGCGCCAAGGGGGATGGGGACACGGCCGGGTCCTTCGCTACAGCAGCGCCACCAGCGCGCCCAGCACGCAGATGTAAAGCCCGGTCTGCGCCAGGGGCGGGTTCCAAACCCAGCGGAGCAGGCCGAGCCGGATCAGCAGCCAGCGCAGCGGAAGGTAGATCAGCAGGGCCGCCAGCATGTAGGCCACCAGCGGCGAGAAGAACACACCGGCCACGTTCGTCTCACGCCACATCCGCGCGCCCTCCCGTCACGCCGTATCGCCGCAGCGCCCGGCCATGCAGCCGCAGCAGCACCGCCGAGCCGTACAAGCCGGCCGCCGCCTGCAGCGCCGCGTGCCGCGCCTCGCCCGTATTCTGATGAGCTGGGGCG
>CAXTTB010000324.1:3831-4741 GCA_964246905.1 uncultured Acetobacteraceae bacterium
GCGTTTGGCCGCCCGCGAGGAGCGCCCGGGCCGCCGCCTCGACCCCAGCGGGGGGCGGCGGCGGCATCGCCCGGCCAAGCGCCTGCAGTCCCGCCCTCGCCCGGCGCAGTGCCGATTCCAGTTCCGTGAACGCCGAAAGCCGCTCCAGCACCGCCAGGCGCGCGGGCGTGGGCCGGCCGAGCCAGACCTGCGCCTGGGCGAGCCGGTCCACGAACAGGCAGCGGGCGGCGGTCAGGTCATGGCCGTCCGGCTGTCCCGCCAGCGCGCGCCGCACCTGCCGCCCGATGGCGTCCGCCACCCGCGCCAGCCGTCTCCGGCGCGACACCGGCAGCACGAGGCGGAAGGCCAGCACCATGAACACCACGGCCATGACCTGGACCAGGACGTTGTTCATGAACGTCTCGAGATCGAAGCTCTCGGTGTTGGCCGGCGACAGCAGCAGCAGGAGGTAGAGCAGGAAGCCCGGCCCGAACCGCAGGAGGGCCGGGTGGCGGCTGGCCAGGGCGAACGCGAAGACGAACGGCCCCACGGCCAGGGCGAAAGGGACGTAGCCGGACGCCATGGGCAGCAGCACGAAGCCGATGATCCCGGCGGCCAGGGCCGGCGCCGGCAGGCTCAGCCCCATGGCCACGCCCGCGGCGGACGGGTCCGGCTGCATCCCGAGCAGGGCGGTGAACGCCGCCTGCTGCACCAGGAGGCCGGTGGCGCCGGGCCAACCCGCCAAGACGCAGAACACGCACCCCAGCCCAACCGAGATGGCCGTGCGCACGGCGCTCAGCCCGGCGCCGACCACGTCATAGTGCACGGGCAAGCGCACCGGCACGGCCACGATGCCGCCCTCCTCCAGCGCCCGCAGCCCGCTCCGCGCCAGCGCGTGCTGCTGCACCAGGTCCCGGGCACGGTCCAGAAG
>CAXTTB010000325.1:0-4728 GCA_964246905.1 uncultured Acetobacteraceae bacterium
GCCTACAACATGCGGCTCGGCACGGCTTATCTCCAAACGTTGCTGGACCAGTTCGGCGGCGCCTTGCCTTTGGCGCTGGCCGGCTACAATGCCGGACCGAACCGGGTAGCGGACTGGATTGCCGGCTATGGCGACCCGCGGACCGGCGCCATCGACATGATCGACTGGATCGAGCTGATCCCGTTCAACGAGACCCGCAACTACGTGCAGCGCGTGATCGAGAACATCGTGATCTACGCGGCCCGGCGCGGCGCCGCGGCGGCGCACCCGCTGGCGCGGTCCGCCGGATGAGCCGGCTGGTGGCCAGCTTCTTCGGCACGGGCTTCTTTCCGGTTGCGCCGGGGACGGCGGGGTCGGCGGTGGCGCTGCTGGTCGGCGCCGTGCTGATGGCGGGGCCGTCCTGGCTGCTGCTGCTCGGCGCGGCGCTCGCGGCCGTGACTGGCTTTCTCGCCACCTCGCGCGCCGTGACCGACCCCGACGCGGACCCAGGCTGGGTCGTGATCGACGAGGTCGCCGGCCAGTGGGTCGCACTCCTGGGGCTTGCCGAGATCTCAGCAACCGGATTGGCTGCGGCGTTCCTGGGGTTCCGCGTGCTCGATATCTGGAAGCCGGGGCCGGTTGGCTGGGCCGACCGTCAGCCGGGCGCGTTCGGCATCATGGCGGACGACATCCTGGCCGGCGCCGGGGTCGCGTTGGCGCTCTACGCCGCCCGGCAGTTGATCACGTTCTGAATGGAAAGGCGCCATCCATGTTCGATCCGACTGTGATCCGGGCCGCGACGGCCCTGCTCGCCGAATGCCGAGCGCGTGGGTTGATGCTCGCGACGGCGGAAAGCTGCACCGGCGGCCTGATCGCCGGCATGCTGACCGAGGTCGCGGGGTCGTCGGACGTCGTGGACCGCGGCTACGTCACCTACTCGAACGCCGCCAAGTCGGACATGCTCGGCGTGCCGCCCGAGCTGATCGAGGCCCACGGCGCAGTGAGCGGCCCGGTCGCCGCCAGCATGGCCACCGGCGCGCTGCTGCGCTCGCAGGCTGCGCTGACGGTCGCGGTCACGGGTATCGCGGGACCCGGCGGCGGCAGCGAGGGCAAGCCGGTGGGAACCGTATGGTTCGGCCTCGCCAGTCATGGCGCATCCACCTTGACGGAATGCCGGGTGTTCTCTGGCGACCGGGCCGCCGTGCGCCGGGCGACGGTGGAACACGCTTTGGCCATGCTCGAAGCCGAGGTGAAAGCTCGCTGAGCCTACCCCAGCACCACATCCCGTATCGCGGACGCCGCCTCCGTCACCTGCGCCGTCGTCACGTCGAGGTGCGTGCAGGCGCGCGCCCGGTACTGCCCCATGACCGAGATCAGCACGCCCGCCGCCCGCACCCGCTCCGCCAACGCCTGCGCCGTCAGCCCGGCGCCCCGCGTGTCGAAGAACACCAGGTTGGTTTCCGGCGGCTCGACGGACAGGCCTGGAAGCTGCGCCAGGCTGCGCGCCAGCACCCGGGCGTTCTCATGGTCGTCAGCCAGCCGGTCCACGTTGTGGTCCAAGGCATACAGGCACGCCGCCGCGCAGATCCCGCCCTGCCGCAGCGAGCCGCCAAGCCGCTGCTTCCAGCGCCATGCCGCGTCGATGAACTCAGCCGAGCCGGCCAGCACCGCTCCAAGCGGCGCACCGAGGCCCTTGGTGAAATCGAGCCACACCGTGTCGTAGCCGGCCGCCATCTCCGCCGCAGGCACCCCGGACGCCACCACGGCATTCATCAGCCGCGCGCCGTCCATATGCGTGACCATCCCATGCGCGTGCGCCGTCGCCGCCACTTCGTTCAAGGTCGCCAGCGGCCAGACCGCACCGCCGCCGAGGTTCGCGGTCTGCTCGACCTCGACCATGCGCTGCGCCGGCGAGTAGCGGGACACCGGGCGGATCGCGGCGGCCAGCGTGTCCGCCGAGAACACGCCGTGGTCCCCATCCAGCGGCGAAACCTGCACGCCGGCCAAGGCCCAAGGCGCACCGCCCTCCGACGTCGCGATATGCGTGGTGTGGTGCGCCAGGATCTCGTCGCCTGCCTGGCATTGAGTCAGGATCGCGATCTCGTTGCACATGGTTCCGGAAGGCAGGAACATCGCCGCCTCCTTGCCGAGCAGCGCCGCCATGCGGTCGCACAACGCCCATACCGTCGGGTCGGCGCCGTGCTGCTCGTCCCCAACCTCGGCCTCCATCATCGCCTGCTTCATCGCCAGGCTCGGCTTCGTCTGGGTGTCCGAGTACAGGTTGACCCGGACCGGAACCGTGTCGTCGAACCGCGGCGGAGCGTAAGTCATGACGATAGGCCCCGCTTCAGGATTTCGCCGGCACGGCGGCTGGGGTCACGTTGATCGTCGCGGCCGGCGCACCGTAAACCTCCCGTGCCCGTTTCAGGAAGGCGTTGACCATCAGCTTCACGGCGTTGTTGAACACGACGCCGATGGCAGCCTGCAGCACGCGGCTCTTGAACTCGAAATCGACATAGAACTTGACGTTGCAGCCTTTCGGGTTCGGCTCGAACGTCCATTGGTTGTTCAGGTATCGGAACGGGCCGTTCTCGTACTTGACTTGGATCTGATGTGGACGGTCAAGCTGCACCCGGCTGGTGAAGCTCTCGCGGAACGGCCCGAAACCGATGGTCAAATCCGCCACGAGCTGCGTCTCGGTATGGGACTTCACCCGCGCGCCGGCGCACCAAGGCAGGAAAATCGGATACTTGCCGACGTCCGCCACGAGGTCGAACATCTGCTCCGGGCTGTACGGCAAGACCTTGTGCTCGGCATGGGTCGGCATTGTTAGGCTGTCACCAGGGCAAGCTGCTTCGCACGGGCGTCGCGCAACTGCGCGAAGTCCGCGTCCGCATGATACGAGCTGCGCGTCAGCGGCGTGGCGCTCACCATCAGGAACCCCTTTGCGCGGGCCATGGCCGCGTAGTCCTCGAACTCGTCAGGCGGCACGAAGCGGTCCACCGCCGCATGCTTGACCGTGGGCTGCAAATACTGACCCAACGTCAGGAAATCGACATCGGCCACCCGCAGGTCGTCCATGACCTGCATGACCTCGGCACGCTGCTCCCCTAACCCAAGCATCAGCCCGGACTTGGTGAAGATCGTCGGGTCCACCATCTTCACCCGGTCAAGCAAACGGAGCGATTGATAGTAGCGCGCGCCGGGCCGGATGGTCGGGTAGAGCCGCGGCACTGTCTCCAGGTTGTGGTTGAACACGTCGGGCCGCGCCTCCGCAACCACCTCCAACCCGCCGGGCTTGCGGAGGAAGTCGGGCGTCAGCACCTCGATCGTCGTGCCCGGCGCCGCGTCGCGCAGGGCGCGGATCACCGCGGCGAAATGCGCGGCGCCTCCATCACGCAGGTCATCCCGGTCCACCGACGTAATCACCACATGCCACAGCCCGAGCTTCGCCACCGCGTCCGCCACCCGACGCGGCTCGTCAGCATCGAGCGCCTCCGGCTGGCCGGTCCGCACGTTGCAGAAGCTGCACGCGCGGGTGCAGGTGTCGCCCATGATCATCATCGTCGCATGGCGCTGCGACCAGCACTCGCCGATGTTGGGGCACGCCGCCTCCTCGCACACCGTCACCAGCCGGTTCTCGCGCATTAGCGCCCGGGTCTCGTGATAGACCGGATGGTTGGGCGCCTTGACACGGATCCAGTCAGGCTTGCGCTGAATCGGGTTGTCCGGGCGGTGTGCCTTTTCCGGATGCCGGGCCGTGCCCAAGCCCGGCACGGCCTGACGGTGATCGACCACGATACGCGACGCCATACGGCCTCCCGGCACAGAAATAGAGACATTCAAACTGTAGAGTGGCAAGTGGATGGGACCGGGCCGCCCGTCAAGCGAGGGATCAGAAGTGGATCGCCCGGCCGTAGGCGTCCAGCACCGCCTCGTGCATGGTTTCGCTGACCGTCGGGTGCGGGAACACGGTGTGCATCAGCTCGACCTCGGTCGTCTCCAGGGTGCGTGCCACCGCGTAGCCCTGGATCATTTCCGTCACCTCGGCGCCGATCATGTGGGCGCCGAGCATCTCGCCGGACTTGCTGTCGAACACGACCTTCACCATGCCCTCCGGCTCTCCCATCGCGATGGCCTTGCCGTTGCCGATGAACGGGAAGCGCCCGACGCGGACCTCGTGCCCGGCCGCCTTGGCCCGGGTCTCCGTCATGCCGACGGAGGCGATCTGCGGGCGGCTGTAGGTGCAGCCGGGGATGTTGCCGACGTTCAGCGGCTTCACGTCGTTCTGCCGGGCGATGCTCTCGACGCAGATCACGCCCTCATGGCTCGCCTTGTGCGCCAGCCACGGGGCGCCCGTCACGTCGCCGATGGCGTAGATGCCGGCCTCCCCGGTTCGGCAGTACTCGTCGATGACGATGTGGCCGCGTTCCACCTTCACGCCGGTGCCCTCCAGCCCGAGGTCCTCGACGTTGCCGACGATGCCCACGGCGGAGATCACCCGGTCCACGGTGATGTCCTGCGCCTTGCCCCCGGCCTCCACCGTGGCCGTCACGCTGTCCCCGTTCTTCTGCACCTTGGTCGTCTTGGCCGAGGTCAGGATCTTGATCCCCTGCTTCTCGAACGCCTTGCGGGCGAAGGCGCTGATCTCCTCGTCCTCGACCGGCAGGATGCGGTCGAGCATCTCGACCACTGTCACCTCGGCGCCCATGTTGCGGTAGAAGCTCGCGAACTCGATGCCGATGGCGC
>CAXTTB010000326.1:0-4725 GCA_964246905.1 uncultured Acetobacteraceae bacterium
GCCACGAACAGCCCCACCACTCCCAGGATCAGCCCGGCCCGCCTCCAGTCGCCGTGGCCCAGCGCCACCCCCAGCATGGTCGTGTTGCCGCTCATGAACGACACGAACAGGTCGCGCAGCCGCAGCAGCCCGCACACGTCCGTCGCACCGGCCAGGAACGCCATGCCGCAGGCCAGGGCCAGGTCCGGCAGCGCGGCCTCTACGGCGGGGAGCGCGGGGGAAGCTGCCTTGGCAGCCGCGTTGCTTGTCATGGACCCAGTATGGGAGGCGGCATCTTAGCTGCCTAGACCGCCTGTCACGCTGTTCGTCGCCGGGCCGTGCCTGCTGTGTCAGAACCCTGCCGGATGGGCGGCCATCGCCGGGCGTGGCTGGGCCGACAAGCCGGGCCAGGCGGCCTCGATGCCCATCTTGGGCAGGATCAGCCCGAAGGCCATGGCGAGGATGGTCAGGAGCGCGGTGATGCCGTCCGTGACGGTTTGCGCCAGGAGGTTGGCGGGCGCCTTCGCCCCGAGCGCAACGAGGGCTTCGACGCCGCTGGCCATGCGGAACAGGAAGATGCCGGGCAGGAGGGACACCACGGAGGCGAAGCCGATGGAGGCGAAGGGAAGATGGAGGCGCACGGCGACGGGAGTGACGACGGTGCCGACAACGAGGCAGGCGACGAACGCGCCGGTGACGGAGCCGGTGTGGCCGGCGGTGATCACGAACCACCGCAGGGCATGGGCGGCCATGCCGATGGCCATCGGGATCGGGAGGGTGCGCCAGGGCATGGCGAAGAACGTGCCATAGGCTGCGACCGCGACGCCCGCGGCGATGACGTCGGCCGCGAGCGGGACGTCATTGGACGCGCCGGACGCCGGCAGCCCGACGCCGCCGAGCCGAAGGCCGAGTAGCAGGCCTGTGCAGATCATCACGATGACCAGGGCGGCATACATCAGGCGGGCCGACCCGAGGGCGATGCGGGCGCGGGCGAGGTCGAGCGTGCCGTTCAGGAAATGCGGGCCGGGCACCAGCACCATGCAGGGGCAGACCGCGATGAGCTGGTTGGACGGATCGACACGGAAGTGGGTCGCAGCCGCGCCGACGCCGCCCGCCAGCAGCGCGGCGCAGAGGGGCTGGACGAAGCTGTTGCGGCTGTGGCCGGCGATCCAGCGGCGGAGGCAGGCGCCAGCGCCGGCGCTGAGGGCGATGAGGGCGAGGCTCAAGGCGTCCGTGGTGCCGAACAGCACGGCGAGGGCTGCCGCCCCGGCCCCGGCCAGCAACGCGAACCGCCAAAGCGGGGTCGGCGCCATGCGGGCTGCGGCGGCGATGGCCTGCCCGGCGGCGGCGGGTTCGATCCGGCGGGCGTCGAGGCCGTCGATGGCGCCGTTCACCGCCGCGACCTTCTGCATATCGACGCCCAGCGGCGCGACGGGCACCACCTCCTGATAGGTGGCGCGGCTGTCCGACAGGCGGATGACCAAGCCCTCCCAATGGGGCAGCACCGTGGCTTCGCAGCCGAACCGGCGGGCAATGCGGCCCGCAGCGGCGACCGTGCCTTCCGTGGTCTGGCCGTTGACGAACAGCACGCGGGCGGCGGCCGACGCGAGGGCGAGGATGCGTTCGGGAGCATACTCCGGGGTCCTCTTGGCCAGGGCATCGCTGCTTGCGTCAGGCATGATGTCGCCTCCGATGGCGGTGGGGTCAGAACTTCACGCTCGTACCTAAGCAGCCTTGTGCAAGTTGGGACACGCATGCTCAGGATTGTAGGGCGGATCAGCGAAGCGCCATCCGCCTTCCGTCCGCACCGCCCGGTGGCGCATGGCGCTCCGCTTATGCGCCCTACGTGTCCGGGCCAGACGCGGAGCGTCAGTTCGAGTTGGCCCAGTCATCCATGGCCCAAGCTGCGAAAGGCTGCTTAGAGCATGGCCGGTACATCTATCTGCGCCGGACAGTCGAGGACGTCGGCGGGGCCAGCCTCGACGACCGGGGTGACGCTGTCCTCGAACGATCGGTCGAGGATGCCGCTTGCGCCCTTCCGCACCTGCTCGCTGCAGTGGTCATGATCCACGCGCGGCAGGACGTAGCGGGCATTCGGGAAGGTCGGTTCCCACCGGCCATCGACCCATGTCGTGTTCCATCCGACATGGTCGGCGTGCAGATGGGTCTGCACGACATGGGTGACCTTGTCCGGATGGGCGCCGGCTGCCTCGAGCCAGGGGACGACCAGCGTGTTGAGCATGTGCATCCGCGCCGCCGCGCCCGGCTTGGCGTTGCCCACCCCGGTATCGACGAGGATCACGTTCCCGCCGGCGTGGACGATCCAGACCTGGATCGTCACGACGAAACGGCGCACGGCGCTGACGTCGTGGGGTTCGCCGGCAGCCAGCCCCAGCGCATGGGCTTGCGCCGCATCGAGGCCTGGGAACAGGAAGCCCGGATCATGCGTCGGCGCGGAGTACTCGACCACGCGGCTGACCCGGGCCTTGCCGAGCCGGCGCGTCTGCATCATCGCCATGGCTCAGCGTCCTGGCTCGGCCGGGCAGGCCGGCGCCACGGCCAGGCCGATGGCGGCACCGAAGAACCTGTCGAGCGCCGTTGCCACTTCGGCCGGGGTCTGCACCGGCGCGTGATGGCCGGTCGGCAGGACCGTCATCCGATGATCGCGCACCTGCTGCACGACGGCGGCCACGGACGCCGGCGGGCGGAGCAGGTCGTGCTCGGCGCCGATCCCCAGCACGGGGCAGGCGACTTGGCCGTAGTAGGGCGCGAGGTCCATGGCGATGAGCATGCGGTAGGTGAAGCGATAGCTCTCGGGATCGTTGCCCAGCCAGCGGGCACGGAACTCCGCATACCGGGTAGGATCGGCGTCGCGCAGGACTGGGGGATAGCCGGCGTCGAGCGTCGGCTCAGCGATTGCACGCATCCCGCCCGCCAGCGCCGCATCGGCGAAGGCGCGCCGCTCGGCCCGGACCGCCGCGGGGACGCCGGTCGCCGGACCGATGGCCGCAACGGCCGCCACGCGCGAGGGATGGAGAGCCGCGAAGGCCAGCGCGATGGCTGCGCCGACCGCGCTGCCCGCGACGCCGACCGGCGACGCAATGCCGAGCAGGTCAAGCAGCGCGAGCAGGTCGCCGGCCATCGTCTCGACCGTGACGTCGTGCCTCAGCTTCTCCGACGATCCGGCGCCCCGCACGTCGTAACGTAGGACCCGCCAGCCACGCTTGAGCCGCTCCACCACGCCATTCCACGACTCAAGGCTGCCCCCATCTCATGGATGAGCACGAGCACAGGCCCGGCCATGCCCTGGAAACCGTAGCATATGGCGCTGCCGCCAATCTCGATGAAGGACATCCCTCCCCATGTCTGGTTTCCACAAACCTGCCAGCCTGTCAGACAAGGCGCAACAATGGCTTCGTCGGGCGGTCATACGATCCTGAGATGGCAACCGACGAGGTCGAGGCCGTGATCCGGCATCGCGGCCGCACATGGGCCCGCATGGCTTCCGCACCCTTCCTCCTGCCGGACGTCAATTCCCGGCCATGAGGTTGGGCAAGGGGCCGTGCCGTTGGCTGGCCTCACAGCAGGTGGCTTCCTGAGAGACGAGCAGCGGGTGCCCGCCTGTCTCGCCATCAGCCCCCAAGGGGCGGGCGCTAGTGCTGACCGCCAGCGGCAAGACGCTGATGGAAAGCTTGTTGATCCTGCGCTGCCGCACCGGCCGCCTCCCGGATGCGAAAGCGCCTGGTAGGTGACGCCTGGCTCAATCCGGCGGGATCGCCTTCAAGGCTGCAGCCGCCGCCCGGCCGATGTGCCGCATCGCGGCCCTGGCCGCCGCGCGCCCGTCCCGGCGGCGGATCGCCTCGACGATGGCTTCGATCTCCACGATGCTGGCCCGCAGGCGCTCGCCGGAGGACAGGGACAGGCGTCGAAGGATGGTCACGCGCGCGTTCAGCCCGGACAGCATCTCGGGGATGATGCAGTTCCCTGCGCCATCGAACAGGGCCTTGTAGAATGCCTCCTTCGCGGTCAGGGCCTCGGCCACGTCGTTGCTGGCATAGGCCGTCGCCAAGGCGTCGTAGGCTGCACCCAAGGCCAGGAGCTGCTCGTCGCTTCCGCGCTCGGCGATCAACCGGGCGGCCGTCGCCTCCAGCGCCGCGCGGACGTCGTAAACGCTGACCGCCTCCGCACGGCTGAGGCGCCTGACCACGGGGCCGCGGTACGGGATGACCTCGATGAGGCGCTCGGTCTCGAGCTGGCGGAGCGCCTCGCGGATCGAGGGCCTGCTGACGCCGAACCGCTCGCACAGGTCCCGCTCGATCAGGCGCTGCCCCGGCGGGAACACGCCGGTGGTGATCGCACGCCGGAGGCCGTCCACGACCTGCTGCCGGAGCGGCGCGGCGACTGAAACGACGCGCATGGATTGATCCATTGGAGTCCTGCCTGGCCGGGATGCCAGCCTGTCATACAATCATCATCTTAGGACTGGAAGCTTACCGCTGCATGGTGAGCAGGAAATTGTCGTTGAAGGGTGCCGCCGCCGCCGGATCAGAGAGGCTTTCGCAGCGCATGCGCCTGTATCGCTTGCCCAAGGCGGAGGGCATCGACGACCTGACGCTGACGGAGGCCGCCACCCCGGCGCCGGGCCGCGACCACACGGAACTCGCGCGGGTGTCGGAGCGCCTGGCCGGCGCGGCGCTGCCGGCCCCGCCCGGCACGGAGGAGCGCGCTTGATCGACAAGCTCGTCC
>CAXTTB010000327.1:0-4423 GCA_964246905.1 uncultured Acetobacteraceae bacterium
CGCATGGTCATGGCCATGGTCCTTGCACATTGGTGGGCATGAGCAGGAGCAGGAGACCTGTCTGAACAGGCTGCCCTGCCGCTTCGGATGGATGCCCGAAGCGGTGTGCCGGCACCTGTGACAAAAAGCACACCAGGGCGGTGTCCGGAGCAAAAGGCCTGCCAACCGGGACCGGCAGCGCGGACGGCCTGCGGCCCAGCATCTTCACGCGGGCCGCTTGTCCCAAGCGTCCCGCCATCAGGTCGAGCCGGCGATCAGCTCCCTGATCCGGCTGGCCAGCGCCTCCATGGCGAACGGCTTGGTCAGCACGTGCATCCCGGGGTCGAGGTGGCCGTGGCTGAGCACGGCGTTCTCGGCGTAGCCGGTGATGAACAGCACCTTGAGGCCGGGCCGCGCCGCCCGGGCCGCGTCCGCCACCTGCCGCCCGTTCATGCCGCCCGGCAAGCCCACGTCCGTCACCAGGAGGTCGATGCGCGCATCCGATTGCAGCACGCGCAGCGCCGCCGAGCCGTCCGCCGCCTCGATGGCGGTGTAGCCCAGGTCTTCGAGCACCTCCGTCACCAGCATCCGCACCGTCGGCTCGTCATCCACCACGAGCACCGTCTCGCCCTGCCCGGCGCGCGGCGCGTCCGACAGCTCGGCCGCGGGTTCCGGCCCGGCGGCATCGCCGAGGTGCCGCGGCAGGTACAGGCACACCATCGCGCCGTGCCCAGGCTCGGAGTAGATGCGCGCCTGCCCGCCGGACTGCCGGACGAAGCCGTAGATCATCGACAGGCCGAGGCCGGTGCCCTGGCCGATGGGCTTGGTGGTGAAGAACGGGTCGAACGCGCGGGCGGCCACCTCCGGCGTCATGCCGGTGCCGGTGTCGGACACGCACAGCGACACGTACTGCCCCGGGGCCAGGTCCCGCTCGCGCCCCGCCCGCTCGTCCAGCCAGCGGTTGCCGGTCTCGATGGTGATCTTGCCGCCGCCCGGCATCGCGTCGCGGGCGTTGATGCACAGGTTCAGAAGCGCGTTCTCAAGCTGTCCGGGGTCCACGAGGGTGGGCCAGAGGCCGCCGGCCGCCACCATCGGCTCCACCGTGACCTCCGGGCCGACCGTGCGGCGGATCAGCTCCTCCATGCCCGCCACCAGGCGGTTCACGTCGGTGGGCTTGGGGTCCAGCGTCTGCCGCCGGGAAAAGGCCAGCAGGCGGTGGGTCAGCGCCGCCGCCCGCTTGGCGGCGCCCTGGGCGGCATGGGCGTAGCGGTCCACGTCCTTGATCCGCCCCTGGGCGATGCGCGCCTGCAGCAGCTCCAGGCTGCCGGTCACGCCGGTCAGCAGGTTGTTGAAGTCGTGCGCGATGCCGCCGGTGAGCTGGCCCACCGCCTCCATCTTCTGCGACTGGCGGAGCTGCTCCTCAAGCTCCCGCTGCCGGGTGGTCTCGATGCCGATGCCGGCGCGGCGCACGGCCCGGCCCGCGTCGTCGAAGTAGGTGCGCCCGCGGGACAGCACCCAGCGGGTCGAGCCGTCGGGATGGCTGATGCGGTACTCGATCTCCAGGTCGCCGTCGCGGGCGAGGGCGCCGCCCATGAAGGCTTGCAGCCGGGGCAGGTCGTCCGGGTGGATGCGGGTCATGAACGCGCTCCCTTCGATCCCGGCCGCCCCTTGCCCGGGGTCCACGCCGTACAGCGCCGAAAGCGCGGCGTCGCCGGTGAAGCGGCCGCTGGCCACGTCGAAGCTCCACACGCCGACGCCGCCCACCGCCGACAGGGCGAGGCGGGCGAGATCCTTGGAGTCATGCAGCGCCTGCTCAAGCGCCGCCTCCGCACGGACGCGCTCCGTCACCTCATAGCCGCCGACGAAGATGCCGGCCATATGCCCGGCGTCGTCCCGGATCGGCTGGTAGCGCAGGTCGATGAAGCGGTCCGCGTCCTCCCCCGCCAGGCGGATGGGCGCGGCGCGGACGGCGTAGGCTTTGCCGCTCGCCGCCACATGGTCGAGCACCTCGAAGAAGCCTTGCCCGTCCAGCTCCGGGAACACCTCCCGCACGCCGCGCCCGACGAAGCGGCGCGGCCCGGAGATCGCCACATAGGCGTCGTTGACGTACTCGAAGACGTGGCCGGGTTCCCGGAGCACCGCCACGAAGCCGGGCATCTCCTGCAGCAGGCGCCGCTGCCGCGCGACCGCCTGCGCCGCTTCGCGCTCCGCCAGCACCTGCCGCGTGGTTTCCGTGCAGGCGCAGAACAGGCCCGCCACCGTGCCGTCGTCGCCCGGCACGGGGGTGTAGGAGAAGGCGAAGTGAGCTTCCTCCGGCTCGCCGTTGCGGTGCAGGGTCAGCGGAAGGTCGTCCATGTGGACGGGATGGCCGGCGAAGACCTGGTCCATGAGGGGGCCGACCTCCCGGCGGATCTCCGGCCAAACCTCGAAGAACGGACGGCCCAGGGCGCCGGGGTGCCGCGCCCCCAGCATGGGCGCGTAGGCGTCGTTATAGATGAGCGCACGCTCGTTCCCCCACGCGACGAACATCGGCTGGCGGGAGCTGAGCATCACCCGAACCAGCGTCACCAGCGGCTGCGGCCAGGCGTCCTCCGGCCCGAACGCCGTGCTGCGCCAGGCGTGCCCGCGCATGAGCGCGCCCATCTCGCCCCCGCCCGCGAGGACGGGCTGGGCGGGGGTCTTCGCGTCACCGGACATGCCGGGCCGGAGCGGCGGGGTGGCTGTGCTGACGGCCATACATTTTGATATCGCAACGCTTGCGGCGTGTCACTATCCCGGCGGCCGGGGCGCCGCTCAGGCCTCCGCCTCCTCCCGCTTGAGCAGCGCGTCGTCGATCTGCGCCAGCAGCTTCGGGAAATCGACCGGCTTCGGGTGGTAGTCGTCGCAGCCGGCGGCCAGTGCCTTCGCCCGGTCCCCGGCCATGGCGTGCGCCGTCAGCGCGATGATGGGGACCGGCGCCTGCGCGGCGCCGCCCCTCAGCGTGCGGGCGACCGTCCAGCCGTCCATCACCGGCAGGTCCATGTCCAGCAGCACGAGGTCCGGCGCCTCCGCGCCGACCTGCGCCAGGGCCTGCTGGCCGTCATGCGCCAGCACCACGTCGAAGCCGTGGCGGCGCAGCCGGCGCGACATCATGTCCCACAGCTCCTCGTGGTCCTCGACAAGCAAGATCTTGGTCACGCAGCCCTGCTCCCGCTCCTGCCTTTCCGGCGCCTGATGTGATAGCCGAGGACGGGTGCGGCCTCCAGGGGGGCGGGCCATATGCCATCCTCCGCGCCGACCCGCGCCCACCATGAAAGCCGCCAGATGCCGCCGTCCATCGAAGACCAGTCCGAGGCGGGTGCCCCGTCCGCCATGCCCAGCCCGGGCCGCACGGGCGTCGCGGCGCTGAACGCCGGGGCGGTGGTGGTCGCAGCACTCTATTTCGGGCGCGAGCTGCTGGTCCCCCTCGTGCTCGCGGTGCTGCTCGCCTTCGTGCTGGCGCCGGTGGTCGTCCTGCTGCAGCGCGCCCGGCTGCCCAAGGCGCCGGCGGTGCTCCTCGCCGTGGCGCTCGCCTTTTCCATCATCGGCGGCATCGGCGCCGTCGTCGGCGGGCAGGCCACGGCGCTGGCGGGCAGCCTGGCCAACTACCAGGCGACCATCCAGGAGAAGATGCGGTTCCTGGCCACCGGGACGGAGCTGGTGGAACGGCTCAGCAACTCCCTGCACGCCCTGCTGGGCGGTGCGGAGGCGGGCGTGAGGCCCAGCCCGGCGCAGGCGGGGGTGGAGGCGGCGCCGTCCGCATCCGCCGGGTCGGCCGGCGACGCCGCGGCGCCGTCGGCCTTGGTGGTCGTCCGCACCATCGCCCAGCCGCTGCTCAGCCCGCTCGCCTCCGTGGGCATCGTCGTCGTGTTCGTGATCTTCGTGCTGCTGTCCCGGGAGGACCTGCGGGACCGGCTGGTGCGCCTGGTCGGGCGCCAGGACATGCACCGCACCATCCTCGCGATGAACGACGCGGCCCGGCGCCTGTCGCGCTACTTCCTGATCCAGCTCGCCCTCAACTCGGGGTTCGGGGCGTTCATCGCGGCGGGCCTGTGGGTCGCGGGCCTGCCCAGCCCGCTGCTGTGGGGCATCCTCGCGGGCCTGATGCGGTTCGTGCCGTTCGTCGGCAGCTTCATCGCCGTGACGCCGCCGTTCCTGCTGGCGCTCGCGGCCGCGCCGGGCTGGTCGCTGGCGCTGGTGGTGCTGGCCTTGTTCCTGGTCAGCGACATGGCCATGGGGCAGGTCATCGAACCGCTGCTGTATGGGCACAGCACGGGGCTGTCGCCCATCGCGGTGATCCTCTCGGCGACGTTCTGGGCCTTCCTGTGGGGGCCGGTCGGGCTGCTGATCGCGACGCCCTTGACCGTCTGCCTGGTCGTGGTCGGGCGGCACGTCGAGTCCCTCGCCTTCCTCAACGTCATGCTGG
>CAXTTB010000327.1:4433-4714 GCA_964246905.1 uncultured Acetobacteraceae bacterium
CGCGCCCCGCGCCTCCATCACCTTCCTGGGGGGCGCCCGCCCGCCGCTGGAGCCTGCGGAAACCTTCTACCAGCGGGCGCTGGAGGGCCATGCGAAGGAGCTCGCGGCCCAGGCCCGCAAGGCGGTCGGCGGCTCCTCGCTGGCGCAGTACTACGACCAGGTCGCCATGCGCGGCCTGGCGCTGGCGCAGGCCGACCTGTCGCGCGACACCCTGGCCTTCGAGCGGCTGGAGGCCATCCACCGCCAGATCGAGGCGCTGCTGGCCCTGCTCGCAGGCGGGC
>CAXTTB010000328.1:0-4712 GCA_964246905.1 uncultured Acetobacteraceae bacterium
ACCAGATCTGCCACTCCGCCATCCACGCCCGCTACACCGAGGCCGAGATCGCCCGGCACCTCGCCGACCCCTCGGCGCTGCGCGACGACCCGGAGCTGGCGCGCTTCGTCGCCTGGGTCCGCACCAAGCCCGACGACTTCCACGCGCCGACGCGCCGGGCGCGCGGGCGGACCGCGAAGTGGAAGTGAACCGCCCCCGCCCCACAGCTTGTAGGGCGGGAAAGCGTCAGCGCCTCCCGCCATGGGCCAGCGCCGCCCTGTGGCGGATGGCGCTGCGCTTATCCGCCCTACACCGCCAGCAGCCAGGCACGGATCAAGATTTTCGGCAGTCGGTATGAACCGCCCTGCGGCAAGCCCAGCAGTCTCCTACGCTGGCACCACGTCCGGGATGTTGTTCGGGATGCGGGCGATGTCCTGGGGCGACATGTTGAAGTGCGCGGCGACCAGCGCGGACGGCGTATGGGACAGCCAGTCGGACAAGGCGATGTTCTGGTACGAGCTGGCGTTGAACACTTCCAGGAACACCAGGTCGGTGTCGCCCGTGTTCTTCACGTAGTGGCCGTTGCTGCGCTTGATGTAGCCGATGTCGCCGGGCGTGAAGTTGGTCGTCACCGCCTTCGGCCCGGCGTTGAACACCGTCATCTGCGCCGTGCCCTTGATGTAGTACTGCCACTCGTCGGCGTTCGGGTGCCAGTGCATCTCCCGCATCCCGCCGGGGTGGACCGTGACGAGCGCCGCGGCGACGGTGGTCGAGGCCTTGAAGTTGCTGCTGTCGGCAAGCTGCACGAAGCCGCCCTTGGTCCGCTGGGCCACCGGGCCGCTTGCAAGGGAGAAGACGAAGGGGTTCGGCGGCGCCCCGGCGGCGCTCTTGATCGCGTCCTGGTCCGCCGCGAGGGCGCCGGGCACCGTGCCCTGGAAGATCCAGAGGTCATGGGTCGCCATCTTGCCGAACGCCTCGGCCGGCATCCCGAAGTTCAGGGCCAGCACGTCCGGCGGCGTGTGGATCATCCAGTCGGTGACGAGCAGGGTGTTGAACTCGGTCGCCTTGCCGTCGTCGAAGCACAGGATGAACTCGCAGCCGTCGGGGCCAAGCCCCTGCAGGGAGTGCGGGTAGCCAGAAGGGAAGTACCACAGGTCGCCTTCCTTCACGTCGGCGACGAAGGCGCGGCCCTGCGGGTCGAGCACGGTGATGCGGCAGTTGCCGTAGGACATGTAGGCCCACTCGGCGGCGAGGTGCCAGTGCAGCTCGCGGATGCCGCCCGCGTCCAGCCGCATGTTCACGCCCGAGATGGATTCCGAGATGTGGAAGTCCACCTGCGTCACCTGCCGCGCCCAGCCGCCGGCCTGGATGCGGCGCGGGGCGTTGTTGAAGGAGGCCCAGAACTGCGGCAGGTCGCCCACGTCCGTCGCGGGCGGCGTGAAGGCCGAGGGGAACTGCCCGGAGATGGCCGGGTTCTGCGGCCCTGGGTCCACGGCGGCGCGCGGGTTGCCCTGCGTGTTCACGATGCCCTGGGCCGGCTCGTCGGGGTTGCCCGGCGTCGCCGCCATGGCCGCGCCCGCGATGCTGGCGAGGCCGACGGCCGCTCCGGTGCCAAGCATGTTGCGGCGGGAATAGTCCATGCGTTGCTCTCCTTCGGGTCTGCTGGGATATGGAACCATGCCATCCCGCGGGAAATGCAGCATGTTCATCGTGTCATGCGGCTTGCGAATAACATGAAAGTTATCCAACGTTTACTCTGAGTTTATTTTGTCGTTCGTTCTTCGCCTGGCTGAGCCGGCTGCCTCCCGACAGCTTGGACCAAAGCCCCCCTCGTTCCGCGGCGCAAACCGAGTGACGTGCGTCACAGACAGCACCCGGCCCCACGCCCCATGCCTCGCCCCGATCAGCAAGGGAGGCCCGGCCGTGACCAACATCGCCATGCTCGCCGTCTGCCTGCTCGCGGGCGTGCTGCTCCGCATCGCCCGGCGCGTGCCGGAGAACGCGCACGCCGCGCTGAACGGCTTCATCGTCCATGTGGCGCTCCCCGCCCTGATCCTCGGGCAGATCCACGGCCTGCGCCTCACCACGAACCTGCTCTGGCCGGTCTCGATGCCCTGGCTGCTGTTCGCGCTCAGCGCCGTGACCTTCATCGTGGTCGCCCGGGTCATGCGGCTGCCGCGCGCCACCACGGGCGCGCTCATCATGACCGCGGGCCTCGCCAACACGTCCTTCGTCGGGCTGCCGATGATCGAGGCGTTCTACGGCGCGGAAGGGCTGCCGACCGGCATCCTCATCGACCAGCTCGGCACCTACCTCGTGCTCAGCACCGCGGGCGTCGCCGTCGCCTGCCTGTTCTCCGCCGGCACCGCGTCGCGGCGGGAGGTCCTGCTGCGGGTCGCGGCCTTCCCGCCGCTGCTGGCGCTCGTGCTCGCCGTCCTGCTGGCGCCGGTCGGGTATCCCGCCTGGCTTGCCGGGATGCTGCGCCGGCTGGGCGACACCGTGGCGCCGCTGGCGCTCGTCTCGGTGGGCCTGCAGCTCCGGCTCGACCAGTTGCGCGGCAACCGGGCGGCGCTCGGCCTGGGCCTCGGCTTCAAGCTGGTGCTCGGCCCGGCGCTGCTCGCCCTGCTCTACGTGGGCCTGCTGTCGCGCCACGGGGAAACGACGCAGGTCACGCTGTTCGAGGCGGCGATGGGGCCGCAGATCGGCGGCGCCATCGTCGCCATGCAATACGGCCTCAACCCGGCGCTCATCACCCTCATGGTCGGCATCGGCATCGCGCTGTCGTTCCTGACGCTGCCGCTCTGGTATCTCGCCATGGCGGCGGTCTGACGCGCCCCGGGATGCGATGGCCTGGGAGGCGATGGCCTGGGAGGCATGGCCCCGCCGGGGCCGTGCGCCTATATCCCGACGGCCATGACCCCGTTCATCAAAGCCCACGGCGCCGGCAACGACTTCGTCATCATCGACGAGCGCGCCCGCCGGCTCGACCTCACGTCGGATGCCGTCCGCGCCCTGTCCGACCGCCGGACCGGCATCGGCTGCGACCAGTTCATCACCCTGCACCCGCCGCCGCCGGGCACGGACGCCGACCTGCTCATGCGTATCCGCAACCCCGATGGGTCGGAGGCCGGCGCCTGCGGCAACGCCACGCGCTGCGTCGCCGAGCTGCTGTTCGAGGAGAACGGGCGGCCCTACCAGGTCATCCGCACCGCTGCCGGCGACCTGCCGGCGGAGCGCCTGCCGGATGGGCGGCAGCGGGTGGACATGGGGCCGGCCCGGCTCGGTTGGGCCGACGTGCCGCTGGTCCGGGCGATGGACACGCTGCATTTGCCGCTGCCGGGCGACCCGGCCGCGTGCAGCATGGGCAACCCGCACGCGACGCTGTTCGTCCCGGACCTCGCGGAGGTTCCCATCGCCACGCTCGGCCCGGCGCTGGAGCATGACCCGCTGTTCCCCGACCGCGCCAACATCGGCTTCGTGCAGGTGCTGGCGCCGGACCGCGTCCGGCTGCGGGTGTGGGAGCGGGGCGCCGGGCTGACGCTGGCCTGCGGGTCGGGCGCCTGCGCCGCGCTGGTCAACGCGCACCGCCGGGGCCTGACGGGGCGCCGGGCCGCGGTGCTGATGGACGGCGGCACGCTGGAGATCGAGTGGACGGCGGCCGGCCGCGTGCTGATGGCCGGGCCGGCGGCGACCAGCTTCCACGGCATCGTGGCGCTGTGACGGTCGAGGTCCTCACCTTCGGCTGCCGGCTGAACGCCTATGAGAGCGCGGTGATCCGCGACCTGGCCAGGCCCGCAACGATGGGCGGCTCCGCCGCCGGGCAGCCCGACACGGTGGTCGTGAACACCTGCGCCGTCACCGCGGAGGCGGAACGGCAATGCCGCAAGGCCGTCCGCCGCCTGCACCGCGACCGGCCCGGCGTCCGCATCGTCGCCACCGGCTGCGCCGTGCAGCTCGACCCCGCCGCCTGGGCCGCGCTGCCCGGCGTGGACCGCGTGCTGGGCAACGCCGAGAAGCTGCGCCCGGAAAGCTGGGCGCCTGGCGCCGTGGCCCGTGTGTCCGACATCATGGCGGTGCGGGAGGCCGCGCCGCACCTCGCCGCCGGGTTCGACGGACGCGCCCGGGCCTTCGTGGAGATCCAGCAGGGCTGCGACCACCGCTGCACCTTCTGCATCATCCCCTTCGCCCGCGGCCCGAGCCGCAGCGTGCCGCTGGGCGGCATCGTGCAGCAGGTCCGCGCCCTGCTCGCCGCGGGCTACCAGGAGGTCGTGCTGACCGGCGTCGATATCTCGTCGTACGGCGCGGACCTGCCGGGCAGGCCGTCCTTGGGGGGCATGGTGCGCCGGCTGCTGGCCTTGGCGCCGGACCTGCCGCGGCTGCGCCTGTCCTCGCTCGACCCGGCCGCCATCGACCCGGCCTTGTGGGACCTGATCGCCGAGGAGCCTCGGCTGATGCCGCACTTGCACCTGTCGGTCCAGGCCGGGTCCGACCTGATCCTCAAGCGGATGCGGCGGCGGCACGGGCGGGACGCGGCGCTGGCGGCCATCGACCGCGCCCGGATGCTCCGCCCCGGCATCGCGGTGGGCGCCGACCTGATCGCCGGCTTCCCGACGGAGACCGAGGCGCTGTTCCAGGAAACCCTCGCCTTCGTGGACGAGGCGGCGCTGCCATACCTGCACGTCTTCGCCTACAGCGGGCGCCCCGGCACCCCCGCCGCCCGGATGCCCGCCGTC
>CAXTTB010000329.1:0-4700 GCA_964246905.1 uncultured Acetobacteraceae bacterium
CGCTGGCCGGGGCGGGCGTGGGCGCCGCGGCGGGCGGCCTGCTCGGCTCGCTCACCGGCGCCGGGGTGGAGGAGGCGGAGGCCAAGGGCTATGCGGAGCACGTGGGCCGCGGCGGCACGCTGGTGACGGTCCGCGCCGCGGACGACGACGCGGCGCGGGTGGAGCACATCCTGGAGCACGGCGAGGCCCAGGCCGTGACGGCGACAGCCGCCGCTACCCCGGCGATGGCGACAACAACGACGACTGCGCCCGCGATGGCCGCGCCTGCGCCAGCCGCCGGCATGGCCGCGCCGGCAGCAGCGGCGACGGGCGACACGATCAAGGTGCTCAAGGAGGACCTGGTCGTCGGCAAGCGCGAGGTCGAGGGCGGCGCCGTGCGGGTCACGTCGCATGTGGTGGAAACGCCGGTCGAGGAGAAGGTGGCGCTGCATGAGGAGCGGGTGACGGTGGTCCGCCGCCCGATCAACCGCCCGCTGACCGGCGTCGCCGCGGATGCGTTCCGCGAGCGCACCGTGACCGCGAGCGCCACGTCCGAGGAGGCCGTGGTGGGCAAGGAGGCCCGGGTCGTCGAGGAGATCAACCTCCGCAAGGAAGCCTCCGACCGCACCGAGACCGTGCGCGACACGGTGCGCGAGACCAAGGTCGATGTCGAGCAGGTGCCCGGCTCAGTGAGCGCGGCGCAGACGGCCGGGACTTCTGGAACCGCCGGGCAGCCGAGCGCCCTGCGCGACAACGCCGCGACCCGTGCGGTGGACGGCGCGCTGGGCACCAACGTCAGCGGCGAGAACCCGGGCCGCAAGGCCTGAGCGCAGCCGGGCTGTCCACCGGGGGAAGCGGGCAATGTCCGCTTCCCCTGCCTTCATTCGTGCAGGACTGGATCGACGGCGCCGCCCTCGGGTCCGCCGAGGCTTATCACCGCTGCGTCCGCCCGCTCGGGCGCCAGGCATCCGACCAGTTCTATGCGGAGGGCGTGCCGGCCGCGCGGCTTCACGGCGCGCTGGACGTGCCGGAACCGGGCGCCGGGCTGCTGGATTTCCTCTGCCGCGCCTGACGCGGACGGGCGCTCAGCGGCGGATCACGACGGCGGGCCGCCTCCGCTCCCAGCCGAGGCGTTCCAGTTCCGGCGCCTCGCCCTCCGTTTGGGGATAGCCCAGGCAGAAGTAGCCGATCAGGGTCCAGCCCGGCGGCACGTCCAACGCCGCGGCGACGGCGCCCGGGTCGAGGATCGACACCCAGCCCAGGCCCAGGCCGAGCGCGCGGGCGGCGAGCCAGAGCGTGTGCACGGCCATGACCGCCGAGTAGGCCGTGGTGTCCGGCATCGTGGCGCGTCCCAGGCCGCGTCCCTGCGCCGGGTCAGGCTCGGCGAAGACGGCGAACTGGCAAGGCGCCTCGTCAAGCCCGGCCAGCTTGAGGCGCGCGTAGGCGGCCTGGCCGGCGAGGGCCTGGGCCTGGAGCGCCTGGGCCTGGAGCGCCTGGGCGTTGCACGCCTCGAAGCTGGCGCGCACGGCGGCCCGGCGCGCCGGGTCATCCACCGTGACCAGCCGCCAAGGCTCGCTGAGGCCCACGGACGGCGCGAGGCTTGCGATGCCCAGCAGCCGGTCCAGCAGGCCCGGCGGCACAGGCTCCGCCCGGAAGCGGCGGACGTCGCGCCGCCACCTGAACAGGTCCAGCAGGTGCGCGCGGAACGCGTCGTCGAACACCGGCCCGTCCTGCGGTCCCACCATGCCAGTGATTCTATGGTGTCCTGCGGCGCAAGCAAACAGCGGCGCCGGGCCGTGCATTGCACCATTTGCTGGGAGTATCGAGTTGTGCGCCCGGCACAGAAAGATATTCAAGCGTTGTACAGAGTCGCCGGCACTTTTGATATAACATTACAACAAAACATCGGCTTCGGTACAAATAATGTTGAACGAACTTTCCATATTATTGGTGCCTTGGTACAAGCAACCTACATACGAATCCCACGGCATGTCAACACGGTCCGCAAGGCGACGCCATATGACTTCTTCCCGCATCGGTCGGGCGCCAGGCGCGCCCCCGGTGGTCCGCCTCCCCGCACGGCGCCCGCCGGCCGCCGCGCCGGAGTACGACTGGCTGGTGGTCGGCGCGGGCTTCGCCGGCAGCGTGCTGGCCGAGCGCCTGGCCTCCGAGCGGGGGGACCGGGTGCTGGTGATCGACCGCCGGCCGCATGTCGGCGGGAACGCCCATGACCACCTGGACGCCGCGGGCCTGCTGGTGCACCGCTACGGGCCGCACATCTTCCACACCAACTCGCGCGCCGTGTTCGAGCACCTGTCCCGCTTCACGGGGTGGCGGCCCTACCAGCACCGGGTGCTCGGCCAGGTCGATGGCCGCCTGGTGCCGATCCCGATCAACCTCGACACGGTGAACACCCTGTACGGGCTGGACCTCGCCCCGGAGGAACTGGGCGCCTGGTTCGCCGCCCGCGCGGAGCCGGTCAGCGCCGTCCGCACGTCGGAGGACGTCGTCGTCTCCAAGGTCGGGCGCGAGATCTACGAGAAGTTCTTCCGCGGCTACACCCGCAAGCAATGGGGCCTCGACCCGTCGGAGCTGGACCCGTCCGTCGCCGCCCGCGTGCCGGTGCGGACCAACCGCGACGCCCGCTACTTCACCGATGCGTTCCAGGCGATGCCGGCCGAGGGCTACACGCGGATGTTCGAGCGCATGTTGGACCATCCCAACATCACCGTCCGCACCGGCACGGACTACGCCGCGGCCCGGCGGGACGCGGCCGCCCGGCTGGTCTGGACCGGGCCGGTGGACGAGTTCTTCGGCTGCCGCTTCGGCCGCCTGCCGTACCGCTCCCTGCGCTTCGTGCACCGGACGCTCGGCCAGGAATGGTTCCAGCCCGTCGGCACGGTGAACTACCCGCAGACCGAGGCCTACACGCGCATCACCGAGTACAAGCACCTCACCGGCCAGGCGCACCCGCAGACCAGCATCACCTACGAATACCCGGAAGCGGAAGGCGACCCCTACTACCCCGTGCCCCGGCCCGAGAACCAGGCGCTCTACAAGCGTTACGAGGCGCTGGCCGACGCGGCGGCGGGCACCTGGTTCATCGGACGGCTTGCGACCTACCGCTACTACAACATGGACCAGGTGGTGGCGCAGGCGCTGTCGGCCTTCAAGCGGATCGAGGCCACCGTGCCGCGCCGTGTCCGCGGCCCGGCGGCGCGGGCGGCCGGCGCCTCATGACGCCGCCCTTGACCCAGTCACTACTCCGCCGCTGCGGGCCGCGTGCCGGGCTTCATCGCGACCGAGGGCACGAAGGTGGACAGCACCAGCGTGGACACGGCCACGGCGAACACGGCCCAGAAGGTGAGGTGGAGCGACTGGCCGAGCGCCGCCCGGATCGCGTCGTCGCCCGCGCCCCCCTGGGAATGGTCGAGCAACTGCCGGATCTGGTCGAAATGCACCGCCGCCCCGCCGCCGCGATGCGCCAGGCTGACGTTCAGCACCGCGCCGAGCGCGGTCGCGCCCAGCGTGCTGCCGAGGTTGCGGGAGAAGATGTTGGACGCCGTGGCGGCACCGCGCTCCCCCCATCCGACGCTGTCCTGGATGATGACGATGGCGGACGTGCTGAGGAAGCCCATGCCGAGGCCCATCACCGCCGACCCCACGCCCGCCACGGCCGGCGACATGCCCGGCCCCATGAACAGGAACGCCACAGCCCCCACCGGCAGCAGGGCCGCGCCGAACAGCAGCGTCCGGCGCAGGCCGAAGCGGGCGAAGTTGCGCGCCGCGACCGTGGCGCCGATGGGCCAGCCCAGCACCATCACGGTCAGCGTGAAGCCCGCCACCAGCGCGGACTGGTTCAGCACGCCCTGCACGTACATCGGCAGGAAGGTGGTCAGCCCGATGACGGCCATGCCGCTCAGCAGCGTGGCCGCGTTCGCGGTCGCGATGGGGCGGCGCATCCACAGGCCGAAGTCCATCATCGGGTTGCGGGCGCGGCGCTCCTGGAGCACGAACAGCGCCGTGCTGACGGCGCAGACCCCGGCGGCCATGGCGGCGAACGCATGGTCGGACGTGCCGGCCTCCGTCAGCGCCGCCATGAGGGAGGCGACCGCCACCGTGAACAGCGCGGCGCCGGCCACGTCCACGCCCTGCCTCACCCGGGCGACGCTCTCGTGCAGGAACAGGACGAACCCGGTCGAGGCCAGGAGGCCGACCGGCAGGTTGATCCAGAAGATCCAGGACCAGCTCAGGTGCTGGATGATCAGCCCGCCGGCCAGCGGACCCAGCACGGAGGAGACGCCCCAGACGCTGGCGAGGTAGCCCTGGATCTTGCCGCGCTCCTGCACCGTGTACAGGTCGCCCACGATGGTCAGGCAAACGGGCTGGATTGCGCCCGCGCCCACCCCCTGGAGCAGCCGGAACACGATCAGGGACGGCATCGACCAGGCCAGGCCGCACAGCACGGTGCCCAGCAGGAAGACGGCGATGCCCACCAGCAGCACCGGCTTGCGCCCGTACAGGTCCGACAGCTTGCCGAACACCACCGAGGTCGCGGTCTGCGTCAGCAGGAAGGAGGAGAACACCCAGGAGTAAAGGTGCAGGTCGCCGAGCTGCCCCGCGATCTGCGGCATGGCGGTCGAGACGATGGTGGCCTCGATGGCGATCATGAACAGCGCGGCCATGACGGAGGCGAGGACGAGCGGGCGGCGGAGGGCGGG
>CAXTTB010000330.1:0-4697 GCA_964246905.1 uncultured Acetobacteraceae bacterium
CGGCCAGCGCGAACGGCACCGCCAACTCAAGCCACTCCGGCGCCAGCAGCCAGGCCGCGAACCCGGCCCCTGCAGCGCCGGCCGCGAGCAGCGCGCCCCCGGCCCAGGCCATGGCCCAGGGCCGCGGGGCCCGCCGCCGCCAGCCCCTCGCGAGCCCGCCTTCTACGCCTTCCACGCCGGCCATGCCCGTTGTCCCCGCCATCCGTCGTCCGGCCCGCGCGGTCGCCGAAGCGGCCGAGGCTACAGGGGATAATCTACCCAACCGTCAAGATCGTGTCCCGTCATAATTTTTATACTAAAACAAGATGGCGTGTTGCCCGGCCTCCACGAGCCGCGCCAGCCGGTCGAACTCCGCGATACCCAGCGTCTCCGCCCGGCGTTCCGGCGCGATGCCCGCCCGCTCCAGCAACGCCTCGCCGCCCAACGCCTTGAGCGAGCCGCGCAGCATCTTGCGCCGCTGCCCGAACGCCGCCGCCGTCACCCGCTCCATGGCGGCGAACAAGGCGGGCGGGGGCTGCGCCGGGTGCGGCTGCAAGCCCACCACGGCCGACCACACCTTGGGCGGTGGCGTGAACGCGCCCGGCGGCAGGCGCATCAGCAGCGCGGTCCGGCACGTCCACTGCGCCAGCACCGACAAGCGCCCATAGGCCGGGGTGTCCGGCGCGGCCGCGATCCGCTCGGCCACCTCCTGCTGGAACATCAGCGTCATGCGCTCCCAGGCCTGCGCCTGGCGCAGCCAGCCGACCAGCAACGGGGTCGCGACGTTGTAGGGCAGGTTCGCCACCAACTGCCGCGGCGCGGGCACGAGCGCCGCGAGATCCGCCCGCGTCGCGTCTGCCGCCAACACGCGGAGCCGCCCGGGATACGCCGCTTCCAGCTCCGCCAGCGCCGTGACCGCCCGGGCATCGACCTCCACCGCGAGCACGCCCGCCGCCGTGCTGTCCAGGAGCGCGCGGGTCAGGCCGCCGGGACCCGGCCCCACCTCCACCACATGCCGCCCGGCGAGGTCCCCCGCCTGCCGCGCGATCCGCCCCGTGAGGTTCGCGTCCAGCAGGAAGTGCTGGCCGAGCTTGCGCCGCGCGTCCAGCCCATGCCGCGCGATGACCTCCCGGAGCGGCGGCAGCCCCTCGGGCTTAGGAAGCGCCAGTCCCGGCGCCCCCCCGCTCGTCCAGCATCGCCCGGCGCCGCAGGTCCCGCTGCAACTGCCGCGACGCCAGCTCCACCCGGTCCTGCAGCAGCCGCTCGCTGACTTGCTCCTTGGTCGGCGCCGCCGCGTTCTTCTGCTCGCGCGAGCACACCATCAGCACGGCCGCGCCCTCGTTGGCCACCACCGGCTTGCTGGCGACGCCCTCCTTCATCCCGGCCAGCAGGCTGCGGAGCGGCGCCGACGACACCGTTTCCAGCCGCACCTCGCCCGGGTCGGACGGGCGGACGGCGCCGACGCGCCCATTCGCCTCCTCCATGTCCTTGCAGTTCCGCACGCTGCGGCTGATGCCCTGGGCCTGATCGACCGCCTTCCTCTGCTGGTCCGTGGGCGCTGCCGGGTTCAGCGTGCCGACGAAGGGCACGAACACCTGGCGGATGCTCATCACCGTCGTCTGGTCGCGCCCGATCTCCCGCTTGGCGCGCAGCGAGATGATGCTGATGCCGCCCGGCACGTCGATGGGGTTGCTGACCGCGCCCGGCGGCATCTCCTGCGCGACGGCCGCGACGGCCGGGTCGAGCTGGGTCCGCCGCACCCAGCCGAGATCGCCGCCTTGCAGCGCCGTCTGGCTTTGGCTGAACTGTGCGGCCACCACCGGGAACGGGGCGCCGGCGCGGAGCTGCGCGATCACCGTGTCGGCGAAGCGCCGGGCGTCGGCCGTCTTGGCGGGGTCGTCGATGGGGATGAAGATCTCGGACACGCGGAACTCCGGCTTGCCGATCTGCTCCTTGAAGATCCGCATCTGCTCGGCCACGTCGGCGTCGCTGATCTCCCCCTTGGCGCCCAGCTCCTCCCGCAGCACGCGCGTCCAGCCGAGCTGCACCCGAACCTGGTCGATCAGCGTGCGCATCGCGACGCCCTGGCCGCGCAGGCTGGCGCCCAGCGCGCCCTTCGGCATCCCGTTGCGTCCCTCGATCTCGCCGATGGCGTCGGCGATCTCCCGGTCGCTCACCCCGATCTTCCGGCGCTGCACCTCCTGCAGCCGCAGCCGCTCATCGACCAACTGCTTGAGCACCTGCGGGCGCAGCCGGGCCAGCACGTCCGGCGTGACCGGCAGCCCGGTGCTGAGCGCGAACAGCTTGCCGCGGTTGGCCACGTCGTCATTGGTGATCACGTCCCCGTTCACCACGGCGATGATCTGCATGGCGTCGCCCGGCGCGGCCGCATCGGGCCGCGCCGCCGGCGGTGCCATAAGCCGCCGCGGCTGCGCCACCGCACTTCCGGCCATGGTCAGCGTGGCGAGCAGCAGCAAGGCGTTCCGATGGGTCATGGCAGTCTTCCCTGGCGTCATATTCGGGGCGTCATATGCGGTTCAGGCCGAACTGGCCGACCGTCTTGAAGGTGATCTGGAACAGCACGGAGGTCGCGCCGTTGTCGCCGTTCAGCGGCGTGTAGCGCCGGTTGTAGCTCACGTCGAAGATGAAGCATTCGTCCTCGTAGCTCGCCCGCACCCCGGCGCTGCTGTACTTCGCGAGGTTCAGGTCGCGCCGCACATAGGCCGACGCCCGGTACTTGTCGAACGCCGTGGACGCCGACACCGTGCCCTCGTTGCGGTGCTGGAAGTAGCTCGCCGGGACCGTCGGCGTGTCGTAGAGGAAGTACGGGTTCACCGCGGAGTAGATGTAGCCGCCCGACACCCGCAGCAGCGGCACGCCCGCGCTGCCGATCGCGTCGGCGAAGCGGATGTTGCCGTTGCGGTTGTCGATCCGCGTGCGCCCCGTCAGGTCCAGCCACGGCGCCGGCGCCACCGTCGTGCGCGTCACGATGTCGGACGCGCGGCGTTCCAGGCCGGACCCCACCGGGAACGTGTCGTCCCGCCGGGTGCGGAAACTTTCGCCGATCAGCCCGTCCACCTGCGCGGACCCCACCGTCCAGTTCAGGTGCAGCGCCACGTTGGCCCGCAGCCCGCCCTCCAGCCGGTCGATCCCCGGAAAGCGGTTCAGGCTGAACAGGTTCTGGTCGGTGAACTCGAAATCGAGGCTGTCCTCGTTCGGGATGTTGTAGTTGCGCCCGCTCCCGGTGTTGGGGCCGGCGATGAGCTGCACGTGCGGCTCGATCAACTGCGTGCCCCAGCCGCTGCGCACGAACGGCCAGCGCATGTCGAGCGCCACCTGCGGCTGCGCCCGCGCCGTTTCCGTGCTGTTGGCCGTGCCGTAGTTCGGGTTCTGGTTCAGGCTGGTCGCGGTGTAGGCGGCGCTGTCCACGTGCAGCGTCAGCCCGTACACCTCCCCGAACGACCCGGCGAACGGGCGCTCCCAGTTCAGCGACGCCGACGCGCGCTGCGTGTTGGTGCCGATCTGCCGCAGCACGTTGAAGTTCTGCGTGTCGAACCGCAGCCGCCCGCCCAGCGCGTCCGGCTCCCCGAAGAAGCTGTACTCGTACCGCGGCAGCACGTAGGGCAGCCGGTTCTGCCGGATGCTGTCCACCAGGCCCTGGTAGGCGATGCTGTCGAGCTTGGTGTACGCCCCCGTCCCGAACCCCTCGACGAACACCCGGCTGGTCAGCACGTCCGCCCGGTTGGCCGCCCGGTAGTCCCGCAGGTAGCGCGACGTGGTCGCCCGGTCGATGTCGAAGCCATAGCGCCAGGTGTCGTCATAGGCGAACCGCCCGGCGGCGAAGATGTCGGCCTCGATCTTGCCGAGGTCCCGGCCGACCCCGCCCTGGATGTCCAATGTGCCGTCGTTGAAGCGGCGGCGGTACTGGACGTCCAGGTTGCCGTACTGCTGGCTGCTCAGCGTCGGCGTGATCGTCGCGTCCGAGTTCTCGTCAATGGCCCAGAAATACGGCAGGGACAGGAACGCCCCCAGCCGGCTCGCCTGCCCGAAGGACGGCACCAGGAGGCCGCTTTCCCGCTTCACCGATGGGTCGGCGTGCCAGAAATATGGGAAGTACGCGACCGGCACCCCGTAGATGTCGATCACCGCGTCGCGGTACTCGATCTTCTTGTGCTCCCCGTCCTGCACGCCGGAGCGGGCGCGGATCTGCCACAGCGGCGGCTTGCTCGGGTCGGCGGCGCACAGGTTGCAGGTCGAGTACACGACGCGCGACACCTCGTTGATCGTCCCCTCCGTCCGCCGCGCGCCGTTGGCGACCAGCTTGCCGTTCTCCGCCAGGATCGCCCGCATCCCCTTCAGCACGCCGTCGCGCAGGCCCTCCGTCAGCTCGGCGTAGTCGCTGAACAGCACCTGCCCGTCCGGCTGCACCATGACGACGTTGCCGGACGCCGCCGCCACGTTGGTGTTGCGGTCGAAGGTGATCTTGTCCGCGCGCAGCACGTTGTCGTTCTGCCACGCTTCCACGTTGCCGGACGCCGAGACGAGCGCGTTGTCCCGGTCGTACTCCACATGGTCCGCGGTGAACGTCACCGGGTCGGTCCGCGTGAGCGGCTGCGGCGCCACCGTCGGCCGCGCCCGGCGCACCCCGCTGAACTGCGCCCTCGCCTCCGGCGCGGCCAGGGCGCCCGAGGCGGCCTGGCCCTGCTGGCGCTGGCCGC
>CAXTTB010000331.1:0-4677 GCA_964246905.1 uncultured Acetobacteraceae bacterium
GTCCAGGCTGGTCAGCACGGTGACGGCGAGCAGCGTCGGAGGCTGGGCGGCCGTGTCGGCGGCGCGCCGGGCGGCCGCCAGCATCGCGCCGCCGCCGCCGGCATGGACGGTCAGCATGGCCGGGCGTAGCGGCAGGATGGCTTCCACGGCGCCGGCGACGGTGTTGGGGATGTCATGCAGCTTGAGGTCCAGGAACACCGGACGCCGCGTGACGCCGCGGACGCCGGCAGGCCCCTGCGCCAGGACGAACTGCAAGCCGAGCTTCAGGATGCCGCAATGCGGCGCCACCGCCTCCGCCCACGCCGTCGCCTGTCCCGCGTCCGCGGTGTCCAGGGCGACGATCAGCCCGGCCATTACGCGCCGGGCGGCGGCAAGGCCATGGCGGTGCCGGCGCTCATGGGCTGTGCGCTCCCAGACTGCGCGCTCCGGGACTGCACGCCCTGAGTCTGGGCGCCCTGAGTCTGGGCGCCCCCATGCGAGTTCCGGGGCTGCGCCTTGAGCGCCCGCATTTCGGCCTCAAGCTGCCGCACGGTGCGCTCGGCATGGCGGGCGCGGCTGGCGGTCATCAGGCCGGTTCCCCAGGTCATGAGCGCGCCGACGATGAAGAACAGTCCGGACGCCACCAGGATGGTGACGGACAGCGGCGCATCGACGGTGATGTCGGTGGGCCACAGCCCCAGTTGCACCACCTGCCGGTTCGACAGCGCGAAGGCCACCAGGATGATGAGCACAGGCACGGCGAGCAGGATCCGCATGGTCTAGGCCAGCACGCGCTCGGCGCGCGTCGCCGCGCGGGCCGGCCTGCCGCCGCGGTCCACCCGCTCCCGCAGCTCCTTGCCGGCCTTGAAGAACGGCACCGCCTTCTCGTTGACCGGGACTGCTTCCCCGGTGCGCGGGTTGCGCCCGGTGCGGGCGTCGCGCTTCTTTACTGTGAAGGCGCCGAAGCCGCGCAGCTCGACCCGTGTGCCGCGGGCCAGGGCAGCGGTGATCTCCTCGAAGATGGTCGAGACGATCAGCTCCACGTCCCGGCTCAGCAAGTGCGGGTTGGCGGACGCAAGCTCTGCGATCAACTCTGATTTCGTCATGGCCTCGCTTGCCGTAATGCGTTGGAGTTGTTGGCCCGCTCGCGGGAATGCACTTTGGACGATGCCGGACACGCCGCCGCGCGTCAACCGAACGGCGCAACTTGGCTGTGGATATCGGGCGTTGCCGGAGACGGATGGCCCGTGATCCTTTTGTTGCGTGATGGCCCATGCGACAAAGGGCAACGCAACTGTGGAGGCGACTGGATGGCACGGCCAAGCTTCATCGAACTGCCGGTGACGGACACCGGCCAGGCGAAAACGTTTTACTCCCATGCGTTCGGCTGGGAACTGACCGATTTTGGCCAGAGCTACGCCTGCACGATGACCGGAGGCGTCGATGTCGGCCTGCAAGGAGACGCCAAGGAGGCGACAAAGGCCGTGCTCGTCGTCATTGCGGTGGAGGAGATCGAGGCCGCGCTTCGCTCCGTGGCCGCGGTCGGCGGCGTCATCACCCGGCCGATTTTCGCATTCCCCGGCGGGCGGCGTTTCCATTTCCGCGACCCGAGCGGCAACGAGCTTGCCGCCTACCAGGCGGGCTGATCACTCCGCAGCGCCGCCTTGCCAAAGCGCCCAAGCCCCGGCCTGCGCCGCCGGCGGGGCGAACGCGCCCATGAAAGCCTGCTGAACGAAGCCGCCCAGCGCCGCCCCGACCGTGCGCCCGTACAGGGTGCCGGGCCTCACGTCCTCGGCGGGCACCGTCGCCGGCACGCCGCGTTCCCGCGCCAGCCAGTCCCGCGCCTCGGCCTCCCCGCCGATCTCGTCCACCAGGCCCAGCTTCTGCGCCTGGCGCCCGGTGTAGGCGCGGCCATCGGCCAGGGTGCGGACCTGGGCCGCGTCCATGTGCCGGGCGTCGGCCACCATGCCGACGAACTGGTCGTACATGTCGGCGACCAAGCCGTTCAGGTAGTCGCGCCCCTGTGCCGTCAGCCCGCGGGTGAAGCTCGGCTGGTCCTTGAGCGGCCCGGAGGTGATCGCCTCCGCCGACACGCCGAGATGCCCCAGCAGGCCCGACACCTCCCCGGTCTGCAGGATGACGCCGATGGAGCCGGTCAGCGTCGCGTCGCGGGCGAAGATGCGGGCGGCGGGCAGGGCCACCATGTAGCCGGCGGACGCCGCGGTGCCCCGCATCACCGCCACCACGGGCTTCGCCGCCGCCACCCGCAGCAGCGCGCCGCGCAGGCTCTCGCCCCCGGCCACGGAACCGCCGGGGCTGTCGATGGAGACGATCACCGCGGGCACGGAGCGGTCCTTCGCCAGCGCCGTGACGCTCTCGATCAGCTTGCGGTCCTCGGTGATGACGCCAGTCACGTTGACGCGGGCGACGTGCTGGCCGAGGCCGCCCGCCGTCCGCGGCGCCACGACCGCGATCAGCGCCGCTGTGCCGGCCGCGACCGCCAGGACCCGCCAAAGGTTCAGGCGGCGCTTGAGGCGCCGCCTGTCCAGGATCAGGTCGGTTTCGAGCGACAAGGGCTAGCCGTCGCTCTGCTGGTTCCGCCGGCGGATGGCGGCGCCCAGGATGTCACCCAGCGACGCGCCGGAGTCGGCGGTGCCGAAGTCCTGGATGGCCTGCTTGTCCTCCTCCATCTCCCGGCCCTTGATGGTCAGGCTCAGCTTGCGGGCGGCGCGGTCGATGGCCGTGACTTTGGCGTCCACTTTCTCGCCCACGGCGAAGCGGTCCGGGCGCTGGTCGGACTTGTCCCGCGCCAGTTCCGCCCGGCGGATGAAGCCGGTCAGCACTTCGTCCACCTTGACCTCGATGCCGTTCGCCTGCACCGCGGTGACGATGCAGGTCACGACGTCGTTCTTGTGCACGCGGCTCAGCGTGTCGGCAGCCGGGTCGTCTTGCAACTGCTTGACGCCCAGGCTGATGCGCTCCTTCTCGGCATCGATGTCCAGCACCTTGGCCTCGACGACCTGTCCCTTCTCGTACTTGGCGATGGCCAGCTCGCCCGGATCGTCCCACGACAGGTCGGACATGTGCACCATGCCGTCGATGTCGGCCGTGATGCCGATGAACAGGCCGAACTCGGTGATGTTGCGGATCTCGCCCTCGACCGTGCTGCCGACGGGGTGCTCGTCCTGGAACTGCTCCCACGGGTTGCGCTGCACCTGCTTGAGGCCGAGGCTGATGCGCCGCTTGCTGCTGTCCACGTCCAGCACCATCACATCGACCTCCTGGCTGGTCGCGACGATCTTGCCGGGATGGACGTTCTTCTTGGTCCAGCTCATCTCGGACACGTGCACCAGGCCTTCCACACCCGGCTCCAGCTCCACGAACGCGCCGTAGTCCGTGATGTTGGTGACGCGGCCCGAATACTTGGCGCCCGGCGGGTACTTCGCCGCCACGCCTTCCCACGGGTCAGCCTCGAGCTGCTTCATGCCGAGGCTGATGCGCTGCGTCTCGCTGTTGAAGCGGATCACCTGCACGCGGACGGGCTGGCCGATCTGCAGCGCCTCGCTCGGGTGGTTGATGCGGCGCCAGGCGATGTCGGTGACGTGCAGCAGGCCATCGACGCCGCCGAGATCGACGAACGCGCCGTAGTCGGTGATGTTCTTCACCACGCCGTCGAGGATCATGCCTTCCTTGAGGCCCTGGATCAGCTCGCTGCGCTGCTCGGCGCGGGTCTCCTCCAGCACGGCGCGGCGGCTCACGACGATGTTGCCGCGGGCGCGGTCCATCTTGAGGATCTGGAACGGCTGCGGGGTGCCCATCAGCGGACCCACGTCGCGCACCGGGCGGATATCGACCTGGCTGCCCGGCAGGAACGCCACGGCGCCGCCGAGGTCCACGGTGAAGCCGCCCTTGACCCGGCCGTAGATCGTGCCGTTCACGCGCTGCTGCGCCTCGAACGACTTCTCCAGGTTGGTCCAGGCCTCCTCGCGCCGCGCCTTCTCGCGCGACAGCACGATGGCGCCGTCGCGGTCCTCGTAGCGTTCGACATACAGCTCGATGTTGTCGCCGGGCTTGACCTCGGGCTTCTGGCCCGGCTGCGCGAACTCCTTGAGCGCGACGCGCCCCTCGCTTTTCAGCCCGACATCGACGATCGCGTACTCTTCGGTCAGGCGGACGACGCGCCCGGTGACGACCGAGCCTTCGAAGCCGGCCTCCCGGCCCATCGTTTCGTCGAGCAGCGAAGCGAAGTCTTCGCTCATGTCACCGTGGGACGGGCGGTCGAGGAGGGCAGTGGCGGATGATGCCATGTGTTGAATAGGTTCCTGTGCATGAAGCCGGCCCCATGCCGAAGCCGGTAGGCCGGAGTCATCGAATGCGCGCTCCGTCCCATTGGGACCGGGGAACGTCTGGCCCGCGGCGCGGGCTGGGTGAACGGCAATAGGTCCACGCCAAATGGCTGGACCCTGTCAACTTTTGGTAGCACGGGCAGACATACGGCCCGGGCAACAGGAGTCAAGTAAAACCAAGCCGGCTTCGAACAATTTCCAGCGCCCGCGCGAACGCGGCGTCGGCGTCCAGCGCCGTCGTGTCCAGCATCACGGCGTCCGCCGCCGCCCGCAACGGCGCGGCCTCCCGCGCGGCGTCCTGCGCGTCCCGGGCCTGCAGCTCGGCCTCCACGGCCGCCAGCGACGCCGCGAC
>CAXTTB010000332.1:0-4677 GCA_964246905.1 uncultured Acetobacteraceae bacterium
GCGCTGCTCGGCGCCGCGGCGGCGGCGGGAGACGCGCCGGGCGCGCTGCCCGGGTTGGAGCCGGTGAGCGTGCCCGTGGTCGGCGCACCCAGGCTCGGGCTTTGCGACAGCTTGCGGCCCAGCTCGGCGATCTGGTCGGAGCACGGCCCGGCCATTGCCACGCCCGGCAGGGCAGCCACGCCAAGGCATAACGCCGACAGGCCGGCCATGACCGTGGACGAATGGCGCATGAAGTTCCTCCTTTTATGGGTTCCGCCCTCAACGACCGGCGCTGCGGGAGATTTCCGTCCCACCGCAACACGGTGTCGTGATGGGGTTGCCCGGCCGGCCCGCATGGCGCGGACCCGGCGCTTGACTACATCCAGAACGCAATCATAGATTGCGGCTCGCTGAACAATAATTGGAGGATGCTATGGCCTGGAAGACCCCGAAGATCGTCGAGATCGCTCTCGGCGCGGAAATCAACTCCTACGCTTGCGCTGACCTGAAGAAGTAAGCGCACCATCCGGCAACGCCCTGGGCCGGCGCCGTTGGTGCCGTGACCCCAGGGTGTTCGCCGGGGCGTGCCGCTCCAGACACCCATGCGCGTGGTCGTGCTCGGCGCTGCCGCAGGCGGCGCATTTCCTCAATGGAACTCCAACGCCCAAGCCTGCCGCCGCGTCCGGGCCGGTGATCCCGCGGCGCTCCCAAGCACCCAGGCCTCCATCGCCGTCAGCGCGGATGGCCGTTACTGGTTGGTGCTGAACGCCTCCCCGGACATCCGGCAGCAGATCGAGCAAACGCCGATCTTGCAGCCGCAGACAGGCTTGCGGTCCTCGCCCATCGCCGCCGTCGTGCTGACCGGCGGCGACGTGGACGCCATCGCCGGCCTGCTGACGCTGCGTGAACGCCAGCCGTTCAGCGTCCTCGCCACATCCCGGGTCCACCAGGTCCTGGACGACAACCCGATCTTCGAAGTCCTGGCCCGCGGCATCGTCGCCCGGCAGCACGTCGCCCTCGACGCGCCCACCCCCGTGACGCTGCCGGACGGCGACCCGAGCGGGCTGGCCGTCACCCTGTTCGCCGTGCCCGGCAAGGTGCCGCTCTACCTGGAACGGCCCGGCGCCGCGCCGGCGCTGGAGGAGACCGACCAGACGGTCGGCGCCGCGGTGTCCGATGGCCGGACCACCCTGTTCTACGTGCCGAGCTGCGCCGCCATGGTGCCGGGCCTGGCCGACCGTCTCCGCGGCGCTGAGGCGGTGTTCTTCGACGGCACGCTGTGGACGGACGACGAGATGATCCGCGCCGGGCTGGGGCCGAAGACCGGGCAGCGCATGGGGCACATGAGCGTGTCCGGGCCGGAGGGCACGCTCCAGGCCTTCGCCGGGCTGGACGTGCGGCGGCGCATCCTGCTGCACATCAACAACTCGAACCCGATCCTGCTCTCGGACTCGCCGGAACGGGCGCAGGTGGAAGCGGCCGGCTGGGACGTGGCCTATGATGGAATGGAGCTGACCCTGTGAGCGACCGCCTGCTGTCCCCGTCCGACATGCGCGCCGCCCTCAACGCCATCGGCGACGAGCGGTACCACATCCACCACCCGTTCCACCGGATGCTGCACGACGGGCGGCTGGACCGCGCCCAGGTGCAGGCCTGGGCGCTGAACCGCTACTACTACCAGAGCCGCATCCCGGCGAAGGACGCCACCCTGCTGGCCCGGCTGCCCACCGCCGAGCTGCGCCGCGCCTGGCGCAGCCGGCTGGAGGACCATGACGGCACCGGGCCGGGCCTGGGCGGCGTGGCGCGCTGGCTGAAGTTGGCGGAGGGCGTGGGCCTCGATCCCGCCTACGTCGAGACGACGGCGGGCATCCTGCCCGGCACGCGCTTCGCCGTGGACGCCTACGTGGCCTTCGTGCGGGACCGCAGCGTATTGGAGGCGGTCGCCTCGTCGCTGACGGAGATGTTCTCCCCCACCATCATCGCCGAGCGCGTGTCGGGCATGTTGGCCAACTACGACTTCGTCACCAAGGACACCCTGGCCTACTTCACCCCACGCATGACGCAGGCGCCGAAGGACGTGGACTTCGCCCTGGCCTACGTGGACGAGCACGCCCGCACCCGGGCGCAGCAGGAGCAGGTCCTGGCAGCACTCCGCTTCAAGTGCGACGTGCTGTGGTCGCAGCTCGATGCGCTGCACTACGCCTATGTCGAGCCGGGCCGCGTGCCGCCGGGCGCCTTCGTGCCGTCCGAATGACAGGGCGGGAGGGAGCCGTGCCCGCCTTCAACCGCGGCTTCCGGCTGCGGCACGACGCGGTGCGCGACGCCTGGGTGGTGCTGGCGCCGGAGCGGCTGTTCCTGCTGGACGGGCCGGCCGTCGAGGTGCTGAAGCTGGTCGATGGCGCGCGCAGCGTGCCGGAGATCGTCGATGCCCTCGCCGAGAAGTTCAACGCGCCGCGCGAGACCATCGCGGCGGACACCGAGGCCATGCTGCATGACCTGGTGATGAAGGGAGCGATCCGGCTATGAACGCACTGACGCCGATCCCGCCGGCCCCAGTTCCGGCCATCGAGCCGCCGCTGGCGCTGCTGGCCGAGCTGACGCACCGCTGCCCGCTGCAATGCCCGTACTGCGCGAACCCGCTCGAAATGGAACGGGCTGCGAACGAACTCGACACCGCGTCCTGGCTGCGCGTGCTGGAGCAGGCGGGGACGCTCGGCGTCTTGCAGGTGCACTTCTCCGGCGGCGAGCCGACCGCGCGCAAGGACCTGTTGCAACTGGTCCGGCACGCCGCGGCCCAGGGCCTGTACAGCAACCTCATCACCTCCGGCGTCATGCTCGACCCGGCGTCGCTCGCGGCGCTGGCCGACGCCGGGCTGGACCACGTGCAGCTCAGCTTCCAGGACGCCGACGCGGCGCAGGCGGACCGCATCGGCGGCTACCGCCGCGGCCATGCCCGCAAGCTGGTGGTGGCCGGGCAGATCCGCGACGCCGGGCTGCCGCTCACCGCGAACTTCGTGGTGCACCGGCAGAACCTGGACCGCCTGCCGGACATGCTCACGCTCGGCGAGGAGATCGGCGCGAGCCGCATCGAGGTCGCCCATGTGCAGTACTACGGCTGGGCCTTGGTCAACCGCGCCGCCCTGATGCCGAGCCGCGCGCAGTTGGAACGGGCGAACGCGGCCGTGGCAGAGGCCCGCGGGCGGCTGCGCGGGCGCGTCACCATCGACTACGTGGTGCCGGACTACTACGCGGCGCGGCCGAAGGCCTGCATGGGCGGCTGGGCGCGGCGGATCATCAACATCACCCCGGCGGGCCTCGCGCTCCCGTGCCACGCGGCGGAGACGCTGCCGGGCTTCCAGTGGCCGTCGGTGCGGACGGCGTCGCTCGGCGCGATCTGGCGGGACGACCCCGGGTTCAACCGTTACCGCGGCACCTCCTGGATGCCGGAGCCGTGCCGGTCCTGCGACCAGCGCGAGGTCGATTGGGGCGGCTGCCGCTGCCAGGCGCTCGCCATGACCGGCGACGCGGGCGCCACCGACCCGGCCTGCGCCTTGTCGCCCGACCACCTCATGATGGCGGACGCCGTGGCCGCCGCCGACGCCGTGGCGGAGGGGCCGGCACCGGACCTGGTGTACCGGCGCATCCGCACCGCGGCCCTCGTGCGGTGAGACGGCGGGACGCGCTGCTGCTGGCGGCCATCGCGGCGCTGCGTCCCGGACGCGGCCTGGCGGCCCCCGCCCAGCCGTTCGTCATGACCGAGGTCGCGCCGGGCCTCCACGTCCGCCAGGGCGTGCATGAGGAGGCGACGCCCGCAAACCAGGACGGCATCGCCAACATCGGCTTCGCCGTGGGCGCTGATGCCGTCGCCGTGCTCGACCCTGGCGGCAGCCGGGCGGACGGCGAGCGGCTGCGCGCCAGCATCCGCGAGCGGACGCGCCTGCCGGTCCGCTACGTCGTGATGACGCACCTGCACCCCGACCACGTGTTCGGCGCCGTTGCCTTCGCGGAGGACCGCCCAGTGTTCGTGGGCCACGCCCGCATGGCGGCGATGCTGGTGCAGCGCGGCGAGTTCTACCGCAACGGCCTGGCGGACGCGCTCGGCATCGAGGAGGCCGGCGACTACGCCAAGCCGGACCTGCTGGTCAGCGACACGGCGGTGATCGACCTCGGCGGGCGCCGCCTGCGGCTCCACGCGCACCCGACGGCGCATACCGACAACGACCTGTCCATCCTGGACGAAGCGACGGGAACGCTGTGGCTGGGCGACCTGCTGTTCGTGGACCGCGTGCCCGCGCTGGACGGCAGCATCCTGGGCTGGCTGGCGCAGACGAAGGCGTTGCGGAGTTCGCCGGCGACGCGGGCGGTGCCCGGCCATGGGCCGGCGGCCCTCGCCTGGGCCGCCGCCCCGGCGGCGCGCTGGCCGCGCGACCTGTGGGTGGCTGTGAACCTGTCGCCCGCCCAGTTCCGCTCGCGCGACCTCGTCGGCACCGTCAAGGACGCGCTGCTCCGCTCCGGCCTGAAGCCGACGCGGCTCGAGCTCGAGATCACCGAGAGCGTGCTGCTGAGCGACAGCGACGGCTCGCTGGCGGCCCTGCACGAGCTGCGCGGCTTCGGCATCCGCATCGCCATGGACGATTTCGGCACCGGCTATTCGTCGCTGAGCTACCTGCGGCGCTTCCCCTTCGACAAGATCAAGAT
>CAXTTB010000333.1:0-4677 GCA_964246905.1 uncultured Acetobacteraceae bacterium
CGATCCGCGCAGTGGCCGTTGGGCCGGGCTAGGCAAGACCGAGTGCGGCATCCACCGTCCGCATGTCCCCGCCGAAGCCCTACCCACCACTGTCCTGCCCACCGCTGTCCTGCCCACCACTGTCCTGACCGAGGCGAGCCGCCACGCATGAACGCTCTGCCCCCGCGCACCGACGCCCTCGCGGCCCCTCGGCTCGCCGCCATGCCGCATCTGCGGCAGTTGGAGGCCGAGAGCATCCACATCATCCGCGAAGTGGCGGCGGAGTGCCGGAACCCGGTGTTCCTGTATTCGGTCGGCAAGGACTCGTCGGTGCTGCTGCACCTGATGCGCCGGGCGTTCCACCCGGGGCGCCTGCCTTTCCCGCTGCTGCACATCGACACCGGCTGGAAGTTCCGCGAGATGATCGCATTCCGCGACGAGACGGCGCGGCGCTACGGCCTCGACCTCCTCGTGCATACCAACGAGGAGGCGCGCGCCCAGGGCATCAACCCGTTCGACCACGGGGCGTTCTACACCCACGCCATGAAGACGGAGGCGCTCAAGGCGGCGCTGCGCCGTCATGGCTTCGACGCGGCGTTCGGCGGCGCGCGGCGGGACGAGGAGAAGTCGCGCGCCAAGGAGCGCGTGTTCTCCTTCCGCACCGCGGCGCAGCAATGGGACCCGAAAGACCAGCGCCCGGAGTTCTGGCGCCTGTACAACGGCCGCGTTTCGCCGGGCGAGGGCGTCCGCGTGTTCCCGCTGTCCAACTGGACCGAGCTGGACATCTGGCACTACGTGATGGCGGAGGACGTGCCCATCGTGCCGCTGTACCGCGCGGCGCCCCGCCCGGTGGTGGAGCGGGACGGCAACCTCATCATGGTCGATGACGCGCGGATGCGTTTGCGCCCGGGCGAGACCCCGCAGACGCGCATGGTCCGCTTCCGCTCGCTCGGCTGCTACCCGCTGACAGCCGCGGTCGAGAGCCGCGCGGAGTCGCTGCCGGAGATCGTGGCCGAGATGGCCGGGTCCCGCACCTCCGAACGCGGCACGCGGCTGATCGACCAGGACGAGGCGGCCTCCATGGAGCGCCGCAAGCGCGAGGGGTATTTCTGATGGGACCGGGCCTGCACTCCCCGGTGCGCCTGCCCGGCTTGGCGGAGGACGGCACGGCCCCGCCCGGCCTGCTGCGCTTCTTGACCTGCGGCAGCGTCGATGACGGCAAATCGACCCTGATCGGCCGGCTGCTGCACGACACGCACGGCGTCCCCGACGACCAGCTCGCGACGCTCAAGCGCGACAGCCGGCGCCACGGCTCGGCGGGGGACAGCATCGACCTGTCCCTGCTGGTCGATGGGCTGGAGGCGGAGCGCGAGCAGGGCATCACCATCGACGTGGCCTACCGCTTCTTCGCCACGCCCCGGCGCCGCTTCATGGTGGCGGACACGCCGGGGCACGAGCAGTACACCCGCAACATGGCGACCGGCGCATCCAACGCGGACCTCGCGGTCATGCTGGTCGATGCGCGCAAGGGCGTCCTGACCCAGACCCGGCGGCACGCCTTCATCGCCGGGCTGATGGGCATCCGCCACGTCGTGCTGGCGGTGAACAAGATCGACCTGGAGGGCTTCAGCGAGGCGCGGTTCACGGCCATCGCCGCCGAGTTCCGGGCCGCCGCCGCGGGCCTCGGCTTCCGCACCGTTCAGGCCATCCCCATCTCCGCCCGGCACGGCGACAACGTGGTCGCGCCGAGCGCCGACACGCCCTGGTACGCCGGCCCGAGCCTGCTGTCCTACCTGGAAGGCGTGCCGGTGGAGCAGGAGGCGCTGTCCCGCCCGTTCCGTATGCCCGTGCAATGGGTGAACCGCCCAAGCCTCGACTTCCGCGGCTATTCCGGCACCGTGGCGAGCGGCCATGCCCGTCCGGGCCAGCGCGTCGTCGTGCAGCCCGCCGGCACGCAGGCCGAGATCCTGCGCATCGTCACCATGGACGGGACACAGCCCTCGGCGGGCGCCGGCGACGCGGTGACGCTCGTGCTCGACCGGGAGATCGACGCGTCGCGCGGCGACGTGCTGGCCGCGGCCGACGCGCCGGTCCTCGTGGCGGACGCGCTGTCGGCCCGGCTGATCTGGCTGCACGACACGCCGCTCGCCGCCGGGCGGGAGTACCTGGTGAAGCTCGGCACCCGCAGCGTGCCCGGCAGCGTCAGCCGCATCCGCCACCGCATCGACGTGAACACCCGCGAGGCCGGGCCTGCGGATCGGCTCGGCCTCAACGACCTGGGCACGGTGGAGCTGCGCCTGCAGGCGCCGGTGGCCTTCGAGCCGTATGCCGACAGCCGCGACCTCGGCGGCTTCATCCTGATCGACCGGCTGACCAACGCCACGGTGGGCGTCGGCATGGCGGAGGCGGCGCTGCACGTTGCGACCGACCTCACCTGGCAGGCGCTGGAGGTGGACCGGGCGGCGCGCGGGCGGCTGCTGGGCCAGTGCCCGGCGGTGCTGTGGCTCACCGGCCTGTCGGGCGCGGGCAAATCGACGGTCGCCAACCTGGTGGAGCGCCGGCTGCACGCGCTCGGGCGGCACACCTACGTGCTGGACGGCGACAACCTGCGGCATGGGCTGAACCGGGACCTCGGCTTCTCGGAGGCCGACCGGGCGGAGAACGTGCGCCGGGCGTCCGAGGTGGCGGCGCTGTTCGCCGACGCCGGGCTGATCGTGATCGCAAGCCTGATCTCGCCCTACCGCGCCGAGCGGGCGCGGGCACGGGCGCGGGTGCCGGAAGGGGAGTTCATCGAGGTGTTCGTCGATGCCTCCGTGGACGAATGCCGGCGGCGCGACCCGAAGGGCCTGTATCAGAAGGCCGACGCCGGGCTGCTCCGCGGCTTCACCGGGGTCGATGCGCCGTACGAGGCGCCGGACGCGCCGGAGCTGCATTTGCGAACGGCGGAGGCGTCGCCCGAAGACCTGGCCGAGCGCGTGGTGGCGGAGCTGCGCCGCCGCGGCGTGTTCGCTTGAGTTGGGGCCGGGCGGCATGATCGACCCGCTTTACACGTTTTCGGGCTTCGGGGTCGGCGCGCTGGTCGGGCTGACCGGGGTCGGCGGCGGCTCCCTGATGACGCCGGTGCTGGTGCTGCTGTTCGGCATCCACCCGGCGACCGCGGTGGGCACGGACCTGCTGTACGCCGCCTGCACGAAGTCCGCCGGCGTGCTGGTCCATGCGCGGCGGCAGACGGTGGACTGGCCGGTCGTGCGGCGGCTCGCCTGCGGCAGCCTGCCGGCGGCGGCGCTCACGCTGCTGCTGCTGCAGCAGCTCCATGTCCACACGGCGGCGGTGTCCCGGGTCATCACGCCCGTGCTGGGGGTGGCGATCCTGCTGACCGTGCTGCTCCTGCTGTCCCAGGACCGCCTGATCGCCGTGCTGGGGCCGCACAGCGCCGAGCTGTCGCCGCGCCGGGCCAGGGGCCTGACGGTGGCGGCCGGGGCGGTGCTCGGGGTGCTGGTGACGATGACCTCGGTGGGCGCCGGGGCGCTGGGGGTCAGCGCGCTGACATTGCTGTACCCGCGGCTGTCGCCGGTGCGAATCGGCGGCTCCGCCATCGCCCCCGCCATCCCGCTGCCGCTGCTGGCGGGCGCGGGGTATTGGTGGCTGGGCGCGGTGGATTGGGTCCTGCTGGGGTCGCTGCTGTCCGGCTCCGTGCCCGGCGTGATCCTCGGCAGCCTGCTCGCGACCCGGGTGCCGGTCCCGGTGGTGCGCGGCATGTTGGCCGCCACGCTGGCCCTGGTGGCGGGCAAGCTGCTGGCGTGAGCGTCATGGCGGACCGCATCCCGCTGGAGGTCGTGGACGAGGTTGGCTCCACTTCGGAGGAGTTGAAGACGCGGGCGGCTCGCCCCGGCCCGGAAGCCGCCCTGCTGGCCCGGCGGCAGAGCGGCGGCCATGGCCGGCTCGGACGCCCCTGGCAGTCCATCGACGGCAACCTGCACCTGTCGGTGCTGCTGCGCCCGCCGAGCCTGCGGTGGCCGGGCCATTGGTCGTTCCTGGCGGCGGTGGCCCTGGCCGACGCGGTGCGCGCCTTCCTGCCGGACCCCGGCGCGCTGCGGCTGAAATGGCCGAACGACCTGCTGCTGGACGGCGGCAAGCTGGCGGGCATCCTGCTGGAGGCGGGCACGGCGCCCGGGCCGTGGCTGGTCATCGGCTTCGGCGTGAACCTCGCGGGCGCGCCCTCGGGCCTTGGGCGCCCGGTCGCCTGCCTGGCGTCGGCGGCCCCTGCCCCGGCGCCGGAAGCGTTTGCTGTCCGGCTGCTGCAAGCCCTGCAAGGCTGGCGGGCGCGCTATGCCACGGAGGGCTTCGCGCCGGTACGGGCCGCGTGGCTCGCCGCGGCGCACGCGCCGGGCGAGCGCATCGTGGTCAGCACCGGCATCCAGGGCGCGTTCCGCGGTTTGGGCGATGACGGGACGCTGCTGCTGGACGGACCCGAAGGCGTGCTTGCGATCACCGCTGGAGAGGTGGAGTAGGCCCAGGCGCGTCACCCGTCCCGGGACAGCCTGGCCCGCCGGGGCACCAGGAGGACGACCGGCAGCGCCGCGAGCGCAATCCCGGCTGCCAGGGCGAACACGCCGTGCAGCGCCTGGGCCAGCGCCCAGGTCAGCCGGGCCAACTCCGCCGCCGGCAGCGCGGCGCGGAGCGCGGGTTCCACCAGGT
>CAXTTB010000334.1:0-4654 GCA_964246905.1 uncultured Acetobacteraceae bacterium
TAGCGCGTCTGCCCGAGCGTCACGGTGCCGGCCACGGCGACCAGGGCGGCGATCACGGCGGGGACCGGCACGCCCAGGACCCAGCCCCGCCCGAGCGCCACGAAGCCCGGCGCCCCGGTGATCGGGACCGAGTACCCCTGGGTCAACAAGAGAGCCACCCCGCGCAGGATCGACAGCCCGGCCAGCGTCACGATGAAGGACGGGATGCCCTGGTAGGCGGCGAACCACCCCTGAATTGCGCCCACCGCGGCGCCCAGCCCCAGCATGGCCGCCACCACCAACGGCCAAGGCACCCCGGCCCCCAGCGAGATCGCCGCCAGCGCGTTGGTCAGCGCCACGATGGAGCCGACCGACAGGTCGATGCCGCCCGTGGTGATGACGAACGTCATCGCCACCGCGCCGATCAGCATGGGCGCCATCTGCCGCAGCACGTTGAGCAGGTTGCCCGGCGTCAGGAACACCGGCGACGCCAGCGCGAACGCCAGGCTGCACAGCACGAAGAACGCCGCGATGGACAGCACCTGCGCGTGCTCCAGCAGGACGTCGGCCGGACGCCGCGGCGCGTCGGCGAAGGCCCGGGAACTCATGACCCGGCGCTCATGGCCGCGCGCCGCCGACGATGAGCTGCACCACTTCCTCCAGGCTCGTCTCGCTGGCCCGGCGCTCCGCCACCTTGGTCCCCTCGTACATGAAGGCGATGCGGTCGCAGACGCGGAACAGGTCCTGCAGACGGTGCGTCACCAGCACCACCGCGACGCCCAGCGCCTTGACCCGGTTGATGAGCGCCAGCACCGCTTCCACCTCGGCCACCGCGAGCGCCGAGGTCGGCTCGTCCAGCAGCAGCACCCGGGGCTGGAAGGCGGCGGCGCGGGCGATGGCGATGGACTGCCGCTGCCCGCCGGACAGCCGCGCCGCCTTGGCCCTCATGCTCGGGATGCGGATGCCGAGCGCGTCGAGCATCCGCCGCCCCTCCGCCCGCATCGCCGCCTTGTCGAGCATTCCGCGCCGGGCGATCTCGCGCCCGAGGAACAGGTTGCCCGCCACGTCGATGGTGTCGCACAGGCTGAGGTCCTGATAGACCATCTCGATGCGCTGCGCCCGCGCGTCCGCAGGGCCTGAGAGGCGCACCTCGGCGCCGGACAGCAGGATGCGCCCCTCGTCCGGGAGGATGGCGCCCGACATCACCTTGCTGAGCGTCGATTTGCCGGCGCCGTTGTCGCCCACGAGGCCCAGGCACTCGCCGCCGAACAGGTCGAGATCGACGCCGCGCAGCACGGCCTGCGAGCCGAACGCCTTGCCGCTGCCGCGCAGCGCCATCAGCGGCGCGGGCGCGGCCGCCGGGCGCGCGGCGCGGGCGTCCGCCAGCCCCTCCATGCCGCCTACTTGAACACCGGCTACTTGAACACCGGGCGGTAGGGATCGACGTTGGCCTTGGTCACGACCGTGACCGGCACGGCGATGCTGCGCGCCACCGTGCCGCCGCGGCTGAGCGTGACCAGCGCGTCGATGCCGGCGGCGGCCATGCCCGCCGGGTCCTGCTGCACCACGGCGACGACGTAGCCTGCGTCGATGCCGCGGATCGCCTGCGCCGTCAGGTCCCAGCCGAACACGCGCACGTCGCTCTGCCGCCCCTGGCTCTCGACGGCGGCGATGGCGCCCAGGAGCGCCGGCTCCCCGGTCGCGTAGATCGCGGTCATGTCGGGGTTGCCGGTCAGCAGCGTTTCCGCCACCGCCAGCGCGTTGTCCTGGATGTTGCGCCCGTCCACCACGCCGGCCATCGTTACGCCGGGCTTGCCGGACACGGCGTCCACGAACGCCTTCTGCCGCTGGTTCTGGATGAAGGAGTTCAGCGCGCCGACCACGCCGAGCTTGGCGCGCCCGCCCATCGCGGACTGCACGTAGGGCAGGAACACGTCGGCCAGCAACTGCCCGGCCTTGGCGTTGTCCACGCCGACCTGCGCCTTCTGCGGCCCGTCGTCGGGCAGCACCGAATCGACGGAGACGACCGGGATGCCCGCCGCGGCGGCCTGCTGGATCGACGGCAGGAGGCCGTTCACGTCGATGGCGTCCACCAGGATGCCGGCGACCTTCTGCTGGATGTACGTCTCGACCGCGTTGTTCTGCGCGGTCGGGCTGTCGTTCGCGTTGAACACGTCGAGCGTCGCCCCGGCCTTCTTGGCGGCACCCTGCGCGCCTTGCAGCATCTGGTTGAAGAACAGCGCCTGCTGGTTGATCTGCACCATGGCGAGGGTCGGCGCGGCGGCGCGGGCGCCAGGGGCGGCACCGAGGCCGAGCGTGGCGGCGCCGGCGATGGCGCCGCGCCGGCTGATGACGGTCATGCCGGACTGCGTTCTCTCAAGATTGCGGGCGCGCCGTCACTCGGCATAAAAGTCCTCGATTGCAACTTCGATGCCGGGAACTGCAACTTCGATGCCGGACAGGTCGAGGGCGATCTTTCCCTCGGCGAGAAGCCGGGTCTCAATGCCGCCGTCGTCGCCTCGGCGGTGGTGGATCACCGCGCGCCGGTCGGCGCGGACGATCAGGTAATGCCGGATTGAGGGCAGCGTGAAGTAGTCGGCTGCGCGCAAATCGCTGTGCGATTTCGCTGGCTTCACCGCGGTATCGAGCGTTTGCCTGGACGGCCAGAGGACCTCGACGATGATGACCGGGTTCGACGCGGCCATCTCGTCCCCGCCCAACTGTTCGCCAAGGTTGACGACGGCATGGGGCAGGTAGTCGGTGTGATCCCCGACCTCCACGGTGATGCCGTCGGCAAACGTTTCACCGGGCAGGCCCGCGGCGCGGATGGCCTGGTTGAGCGCCAGCCAGGCCTGCCCCTTGACCCGCACCTGCCCCACGCGCATCCGCGCCCTCGGCACGACGGCGCCAGCCACCCGTTCGTAGCGCCCGCGCGGCTGCGCCTCCGCCCAGCGGCGGAACTCCGCGCGGCTTGGGATCACCGGCGCCTCAGCGATGAATCGTTCCATGCAGCATCGCTCATCCCACAAAGCGAGACGGTCCGCCACCGTTTTGCGGACCGCGGGACGGCGTGCCATGGATGGCGGGCCGATGGAGACACGCCCCATGCTTCGCCCCGCCTTCGCCGCCCTCGCGTCCGTCCTGCTCCTCCACCCCGCGGCGCAAGCCCGCGACAGCCTAACGGTCGGCATCGGCGAGTTCCCGTCCAGCCTGCACCCGTCCATCGACCCGCTGCTCGTCAAGTCCTACGTGCTGGGCTTCGCCACCCGCACCGTGACCACCTACGACGCCGACAACAACCTGATGTGCCTGCTCTGCACGGAGGTCCCGACCCTGGAGAACGGCCTGGCGCGCAGGGAGGGCGCGGGCATGGCCGTGACCCTCAAGCTGCGTCCCGATCTGCAATGGGGCGACGGCGTGCCGGTGACGGCGCGGGACGTGGCGTTCACCTGGCGCGTCGGGCGCGACCCGAACGCCGGGTTCAGCAACACCTATCCCTGGACCCGCGCCAGCGGCGTGGACGTGGTGGACGACCATACCGCCGTGCTGCACCTCGACCGCGTGCTCAACTCCTTCGCGCTGTGGGACCAGGTGCTGCCCGAGCACATCGAGGGGCCGATCCACGAACGGGCCCACGGTCCCGGCGAGTACATCAACACCACGGAGTACAACCGCAACCCGCTCAACCCCGGCCTGTGGAACGGCCCGTTCCTGGTCAGCGGCTACCAGTCCGGCAGCACGATCACCCTCGCCCCCAACCCGCACTGGCCCGGCCCGGCGCCGGGCTTCAAGCATGTCTCCATGCGCTTCATCGCCGATACCGCGGCACTCCAGGCCAACCTGCTGTCCGGCGACATCGACATCGACTACAGCCTGACCCTCGACCAGGCGCTGGCGCTGCAGAAGCAGTACCCGGACCGCTTCGCCTACACCTACACGTCCAGCCTCAACTACGCCCACATCGACGCGAGCGGCACGAACCCGGTGCTCGCGGACGTGCGGGTGCGCCGCGCGCTGCTGATGGCGCTGGACCGCCGCACCATCAACGACCGGCTGTACGGCGGCAAGGCGGTGATCGCCACGAGCTTCGTCAGCCCGAAGAACCCGGAGTTCGACCCGTCCGTGCCGCCCGTGCCCTATGACCCCGCCGCCGCGCGCCGCCTGCTGGAGGAGGCCGGCTGGAGCCTCGGCGCGGACGGCGTGCGCCATGACGCCGCCGGGCAGCGCCTGGGCGTCGAGTTCCTGGCCGCCTCCGGCTTCCGGGTGATCGAGCTGCTGCAGGCCGTGATGCAGAACGCCTGGAAGGCGGTGGGCGTGGAGGCGACGCTCCGCACCGAGCCGTCCCGCACCCTGTTTGGCCAGACCACCAAGCACCGGGCGTTCGGAGGCCTCGTGATGTATTCCTGGAGCAGCCTGGTCGGCGAAAGCCCGCGCATCACCCTCGGCTCCGACATGGTGCCCTCGGAGGCGAACAACTGGAGCGGCGCCAACGCCACCGGGTTCAGCGACCCGGCGTTCGACGAAGCCATCGGCGCGGCGGAGACCGAGCTTGACCCGGCCAAGCGCCACGCCGCCTGGTCCGCCATGCAGCGCATCTACGCCGAGCGCCTGCCCGCCCTGCCGCTGTTCATCGCCGTGATCCCGCAGGCGGCGCCCCTCTGGCTGCGCGGCTTCG
>CAXTTB010000335.1:0-4648 GCA_964246905.1 uncultured Acetobacteraceae bacterium
GCCGGCCGCCGCGGGGCTGCGCGCGGCGCTGCATCTGCACCTGCACTACCCGGAGCTTGCGGCGGAGTTCGCGGCCCGGCTGTCTGCCGCGCGCGGGGCCGGGCCTGTGCCGCTGGACCTGATCCTCACCGCCACGTCCGACGCCGGGCGGATCGAGGCCGAGTACGCGTTCCGCGGCTACAAGGGCGGCAGCGCGCGGGTGCTCGTCGTGCCGAACCGCGGGCGGGACATCGGGCCGTTCCTGACGGTGGTGGGGCCGCTCGTGCAGGCCGGGGCGTACGACGTGGTGGGGCACCTGCACGGCAAGCGGAGCCTCGCGGTGGACGGCGCGATGGGCGACCGCTGGCGGGGGTTCCTGCTGGACACGCTGCTGGGCGGCGCGGCCGGGTTGCCGGCGGTGCTGTCGCTGTTCGCCGACGACCCGGGCCTGGGCCTCGTGTTCGCGGAGGACCGGCACTGCGTCGGCTGGGACCGGAACCGGCCGGCGGCGGAGGCGCTGGCGGCGCGGATGCAGCCGGTGCCGGTGCTGCCGGAATGGCCGGTGTTCCCCATCGGCACGATGTTCTGGGCGCGTCCGGCCGCGCTGGCGCCGCTGTGGGCGCTGGGCCTCGGGCCGCAGGACCTGCCGGGGGAACCCTTGGGGTATGACGGCACGGTGCTGCACGCGGTGGAGCGGATGCTGCCGGCGGTGTGCGAGGCGACGGGGCATGGCTGGTGCACGGCGCATCGGGAAGGCGCGGGCTGGTGATGTAGGCGGCCAAATCGTTTCTGTAATTTACATAGTAACGATTACGTTGTAGGGCTGGAACGGGCGGCGGGCGGCTTGGCCAGGTTTCCAGGAGTTTGGGCATGTTGAGCCGTCCCGACATCGCGTTGGCGGAAACCCGCCCGGCGGCGGGCGCGATCGCCGAGACGCACTCGGCGGCGGGCGACATGGCCGGGGTGCGCTGCCTGGTGCTGGGCGCGGGCGGGTTCCTGGGGGGCGCGCTCTGCGCGGCGCTGCGGGCGCAGGGCGCGGTGGTGCACGCCTATGGCCGGAGCCTGCGGGCGGCGCCCGGCCCGCGGACGGAGGCGGCGTTCGAGGACGGCGTGGCGCTGAGGGCGGCGCTGCTGGGCCAGGAAGTAGTGTTCCACCTGGCAAGCTCCTCCCTGCCCGCGCACAGCAACCGCGACCCGGCGGGCGACGTGGCCGGGCAGGTGGTGCCGTCGATCAAGCTGCTGGAACGGTGCCTGGCGGCAAGGGTGCGGAAGGTGGTGTTCGCCTCCTCCGGCGGCACGGTGTACGGCATCCCCGCCACGGTGCCGACGCCGGAGCACGCCGGCACCGCGCCGATCACGGCGTACGGCATCAACAAGCGGATGGTCGAGCAGTACCTGGAGCTGTTCCGGCACCTGCACGGGCTGGACTACCATGTGCTGCGCATCGCGAACCCGTACGGGCCGGGCCAGTCGCCGTTCAGGCCGCAGGGCGTGGTGGCGGCGATGCTGCACCGGGCGCTGTCGGGGCTGGCGATCGAGTTGTGGGGCACGGGGGAGGTGACGCGGGACTTCATCCATGTCGATGACGTGGCGAATGCGTTCATCGCGGCGGCGCGCTACGCCGGGCCGCACCGGGTGATGAACGTGGGCAGCGGGCATGGGCGCAGCCTGACCCAGTTGGTGTCCGACGTGCGGGCGGTGCTGGGCCGTCCGGCGCTGGAGGTGGTGCACCGTGCGGCGCGGGCGGCGGACGTGCCGGTGAGCGTGCTGGACACGGCGCTGATCCGCCGGGCGACGGGATGGTGTCCGGGGATGGAGTGGATGGACGGGCTGGCGGGGACGGCGGATTGGATGCGGGAGACGTACGGGTTGTAGGCGGGCCGAGCGTGGACGGCCTGAACGCGCCGGCGGCGGCGGCCATGGGGAGGCTGGGACATTCTCCGCCATGGCGACGCAGGACGGCGCCGCATGGCGGCACGGGAAAGCCCTGCCCCTTCCTCACCCACACCACGCCGCGAAACCCGCATTCGGTCTGGTCATGTCAACTGACCAGTTCTACCATGCCGATCAGCAGAAGCTCTGACCTGTCAAGGCCTTTCGCGCTTGTAGGGCGGGACAGCATCAGCGCCTCCCGCCAACGGCCAGAACCGCCCTGCGGGGCACGGCGCTGCACTGGTCCGTTGGGGTGGACGGCCCCGCGGCATCGTGTGCCAAGGTTCGGTCGCCGCAACTGAACGATGAAGCCGTCCATGGTTGAGATGACCCGCCTTGGCGTTGACACGTCCAAGATGCTGCTGGCGAAGTCGTCAGGTACGGACTGACGGGTTCGGGCGGGCGGTTCGCCTGCGAGCCAAGCGGCAAGGCGGCAAAGGCTGATCGACGCTGCCGCCAGCACGTGCTGCAGATGCGTCTCGGCGAGCCCGACATATCGAGACCTGCGTAGGTGCATGGCCCGGCCCCCAATGACCGCGTGCCCCGATGCCGGAACGACGGCGGCATCCGGTGGCGAACGCCTTTCCGGCTCCGCGCACCCGGGCCGCTTCCGGCGCTTCATGCTCCTCGCGCCGCCGCGGTGCGGGCAGGCGGCGTGGAGCGCGGGTGCAGTGCGGCGTCAACGCGCACGGCTCGCAGTCGGTTGTGGAAAAGCAAATGCACGTCACCGTGCGGCCCTGGTCGTGACCGGCAGTCCAGCTCTGGCTGGCAGGCCCGGCCGGGCAGGTCGCACCCTGTGGGTCCCCATCGATCTCGAAGCCCTGCACGGTGAAGGCGCCTTCGGTCCTGGCCTGCCACTGGCTGTCTTCGAGCGTCGGCCGGTCAGCTCCACGCCATGGTCACGCATGCTGGCCACCATCTGGTCCGCATCCGCATACCCGGTGTCCACGAGGAGCCCGCCCGCCAGCAGATCCTTGGCAGCGAGCGCATTGTGAACGGGGCCAAGAGCATCGCGGCCCATGACCGGCGCAGGCGACGGGCGCGCTGACGCGAAGGCGGCCGCGTGCCGGATCGCCGCCGATTGGCAGTCGGGGCTTTGGCGTCATGCAACCGCCCGCCGGGTAATCCCAGGAAGCGCCCTTCCCTATCTCCGCGCCATCGCGCCGCCCGTGCCTGCGGCATGGACCAAACGGAAAGGATGGCAAATGGCCTCCGGACAGACACCGCGCCGGCTGATCGCGGCGCCGGGCCTCCTGGTCAGCGACGCCGGCCACGGCAACGGGCTGAGCGTCACCCGGACGATGCACGAGCCGCGTTTGGGCGGCCTCGCCGAATGGGTCCGGCGCCGCCTGGACAAGGGAGAAGCACCATGAGCGAACAGGCTTCCATCCGCGTGGCCATCCTGCGCGGGGGCACCAGCAAGGGCCTTTATTTCCATGCGGCCGACCTGCCCGGGCCGAGGTGGGCTGCCCCCGGGAGACGGTGCGGCACGACTGGCCGCGGGTGGCTGGGCGTCATGCCGGGTTCCTGCCCGGCCTGGGTTCCTGCCCGGCCCGGGGTGTTGGCGGGGCGCGCGGACCGGCTTGCCGGGCGCCACCGCGCCACCGCGGCAACGCCGGCGTCGTGCGCCAGGAGCTGGCGTCGGAGCTGGGGGTGACGGGCCTGCGGACGGCGGAGCGGGCGGTGCCGCCCCTGCGGCGCGAGCTTGCGGCGGCGGCTTGGGCGGCGGTGTCGCCGGAACGCGCGGCGTTTGCGGCTGGGTCCGAGACGCCGAAGGGCGTTTCGAGGGCCGTCGCTGGACCCGAAGCAGGTGCGCGACCTCGCGGCCTGCCGCTGGGTGGCCCATGGCGACGCGCCGCTGATCCAGGGGCCGCCCGGGGTGGGCAGGAGATCACTGCGCCACATCGGGCGCACGCCCGAAGCCAAGCCGTCCGTGGAGCCGTGACGCCGAAGGAACGCTGGGCAAGCAAGCTGCCCCAGCGGCACCAAGCCTATGCAGCCGTGCCGAGGAGATGCGCGCCATTGCCCGCACCCGGCGTGAGGCGGACCCGGAGCGTGCGCGGGCACAGTTCCTCCAGCACTACGCGAAGCACCCAGAAGCATTCTTGAAACGCGATCGTCAACGACGCGCGGCGCTTGCGGCAGCCGGACCGATGGCCTCTATACGCATGGAACGGGTGGACCTGCTGCCTGTGCGGATGCCCCCCGTTATCCGACCCTCGGTCACGTCAACCTGCTGTCCCGTCACGGCACAGACGAACCCGGAAATCTCCGCTGCGCCTATTTTGACTGCAACGCCCGAAAGCACACCGCGGAACCGGCCTGACAAACCTTCCTGGATTCGATTGACAAAATCCCGGTAGGCTATCCACAACCCATTGGGAACACGGTAGCGGCGGACAGATTTGAACTGCCGACCAAGGGATTATGATTCCCCTGCTCTACCACTGAGCTACGCCGCCGGGCCGGGTCGGGGATATGCCCCAGCGAGGGTGTGGCGTCAACCGGGGACCGTCACTCCAGGGTCATTGGGTTCCCGATCCTGTCGCGTCGTCCAGGGTGTCGCTCCGATGTTCGGCGTAGTGTTCGAAACCTTCGACGGGCTTGCGCCCTGAGCGCCTGATGATGGTCAGGACGGTGCACGACATCGACACGGCGCGCTGGCTGCTGGACGATGAGGTCGCCGCGGCCTCCGTCCTCAAGCCGCGCCGCAACAGCCGGGCCGGGGCGCTGCAGG
>CAXTTB010000336.1:0-4647 GCA_964246905.1 uncultured Acetobacteraceae bacterium
CATCCGGTCCGCGGCGAGGGCCAGCCCGACCGCCGCCAGGCTCATCGCGACCCCGCCCAGCACGAACAGCGCCCGGCGCTGCCATTGCCGCGCCGTCAGCCGGAGGCGCCGTGCGCGCCGGGTGCTGAGCGGCGGAAGGGGAAGGGACATACGGGCATGAGTAGCCCACCGCGCCGCCGGCAGGATAGCCGTGATGGAGTGCTGCAATGTGACGCCTGCGGGGCGCTCATACGAGCGGCACCATTGATTGACCCGCGTGCGGTTACTGATGGGCTGCACCCATCAACGGATGACGGCCATTCGATCCAGCCGCCCGTATCAGACCGCCTTCACGTATAGGTAACTCGCCCCGCCCGTGCTGCCGTAGCTCAGCGCCACGCTCGCCTTGCTGTCGATCCCGGCCAGCGTCAGGCTCGCCTCGCTGCCGTTGGCGAGGTTGGCGTGCAGCGTCAGGCCGGTGTGTCCCACCGCCCCTTCGTTCTTCTGCCAAGCCAGCGCCGTGCCCGGCCCGATGCCAAACAGCGTCACGGCGTCGCCGTGCCCGAACCCCTGAACGGTGTCCCAGATCGCGCCCGGCACCGGCCCGGCGGCACTCGACGCCGCCGGGATGTTGCGGGCGTCGAGGAAGAACGTGTCGAAGCCGCCGCCCGATGTCAGGAAGTTGGACCCGGGGCCGGCGTCCACGACGTTGGTGCCGCCGTGCAGCGCCACGGCGTCGTCGCCGCTGCCGGTGTGGATGAACAGGTTGTCGGCCTTCGCCGCGATGCTCAGGTTGTCCGGCGTGATGTCGATGTACTGCGACGTGATGCCGGAAACTGGGCCGGTGTAGGCGGAGGACGTGTCGGGCAGGTCGGCGCCGGTCGTATTGTCGTGGACGGCGACGTTCTGAGGCGCCGGGGGCGGCGTGACATGCTGGGCAAGGGCGGTCCCGGTGGGGGCGCTGGGACGGCCACTGTCGTCAATGTTGACGGTCGATCCGTCACGGGTGATTGAGAAATTTGAGCTGCTGTGGTTGAGGCGCACGGTGTCGAGCACCGCGTCATCGGCGCCACCGTAGATGGTCAGGACGCCGTTGCTGTAGTTGTAATCAGTCGCGCTGGCCAAGCTATCAAGGTGAACTGTTCCGCCCTGGGAAGAGATCACCCCTTTAAAGGCGTTTGGCTGGTCGAGCGTCGCGCTGCCCCCCCGCTCCCGTTGTTGAAGCCGACTGAGACATCGCTGGATACACCGCGTGCAAATTCAACAGAGTCGCCGTTGACGGTGAGGCTTCCCGGACCGGAAACATCTACCCCGAACAGCGTTGAAGCGCCGAGATAGTTGAAATGGCTAGGGGAGTTGGAGGGGCCAGACAAAATCAGCTTGGCGGAAGCATCCCCTGTGACTTTGAAAATTGTCGAGTTGTCCAATATGAAATTGCCGGTCAGCGTCGTATTGGGTGCCAAGTTGATGTCAATTTGCTCGACGTTGCCTCTGGGAGTACCGAGGTTCAGTGCAGCGGCGCCTGAAACATTGATGGTGTCGTTTTGAGGCTGGGGAGTATAGTTGGCGAGGCTGAGGTTCTGCGTCTGCCCATCGGTGACGGTGTAGGTGGTCATGGTCGTCTCCTGATCGTTGCTTTAGCGCGGTGCCGAGGGTATGTGCCTGCCAGCGAAGGATGCTGCGGGCAATAGACTTTGTTGAAGGATTCGGGCGGGCGTGTGGCTTAGGCCACAAAGGGCCGCGCTGCCCGGCCTGCCCCTGAAGCAGCACACGCCAGCAGGGCGGAGCATCAAGGCCCCGAACAAATACCGACGCTTTGCCCCGTGACGCCGCCCCGCGCCCGTGCTGCACTCAAGGCCGTGCTCACCACCCCCGATCCCATCGAAGCCTTCATCGCCCGCTGGGACGGCACCGCCATGGCGGAGCGGGCCAACGCCCAGCCGTTCCTGTCCGAACTGTGCGACGTGCTGAACGTGCCCCGGCCTGACCCGGCGACCGGCGGCGTCGGCCCCTACCGCTTCGAGCGCAACGTCACCCACCACGAAGCGGACGGCAGCACCACCACCCGGCGCATCGACCTCTACCGCCGCGCCTGCTTCGTGTGCGAAACCAAGCAGGGCGGCACGCCCCACCGTCAGGAAAGCCTGTTCGCCGGGGAGACCGAAGCGCAGTACCGCGCCAACGTCCGCAACACCCCGACTTGGGTGCGCCACATGCAGAAGGCCAAGGGCCAGGCGGAAGGCTACGCCCGCGACCTGCCGGCGGAGGAAGGCTGGCCCCCCTTCCTGATCGTGTGCGATGTGGGCTTCTGCCTGGACCTGTATGCCGACTTCTCCGGCACCGGGAAGCACTACGCCCAGTTCCCCGACCGCGAACGCTTCCGCATCTACCTGCCGGACCTGCGCCGGCCGGACGTGCGGGACGCGCTGCGCCGCGTGTGGCTAGACCCCAAGAGCCTGGACCCGGCGCTGCGCCGGGCAGAGGTGACGCGCGGCATCGCCGCCCTGCTCGCCAAGCTGGCCGCGGCCTTGGAGGGCACCCCTGCCCGGCCCCGGCACGCCCCGGCCCACGTCGCCACCTTCCTGATGCGCTGCATCTTCTGCATGTTCGCGCAATCCGTGGGGCTGCTGCCCGAGCGCACCAGCTTCTCCGACCTGCTGAAACGCTGCCAAGGCAACCTGCCGGCCTTCGTGGGGCTGGTCGCGGAACTGTGGCGCACGATGGACGCGGGCGGCTTCTCCGCGGCGCTGGCGGCACCCTTGCTGCGCTTCAACGGCGGCCTGTTCCGCCCCGGCCCACACGGCGGCGCCGACCCGCTGCCCGTGGAAGCGAACGAACTGGATTTGCTGATCCTGGCCGCCGGCAAGGACTGGGCGGACGTGGAGCCGGCGATCTTCGGCACGCTGCTGGAGAACGCCCTGGACCGGAAGGAACGCGGACGGCTGGGCGCCGAGTTCACCCCTCGCCCCTTCGTGGAACGGCTGGTGCTGCCCACCGTCATGGAACCGCTGCGGGCGGACTGGGACGGGGTGCGCGCGGCTGCGGAGGCCGCGATGCGGGCCGATGACGCCCCGGCCGCCGCGGCGCTGGTGCGCGGCTTCCATGCCGCCCTGTGCGCCGTGCGCGTGCTGGACCCGGCGTGCGGCACCGGCAACTTCCTGTATGTCACCTTGGAGTTGATGAAGCGGCTGGAAGGCGAGGTGCTGGACACCCTGGCCGGCTACGCCCGCGGCGACGCCGGCTTGCTCGACCTGGCCGGCGCGACCGTGGACCCGCACCAGTTCCTCGGCCTGGACGTGAACCCGCGCGCCGTGCCGGTGGCGGAGCTGGTGCTGTGGATCGGCTACCTGCAATGGCATTTCCGCACCAACGGCGCCGCCCCGCCGGCGGAGCCGATCCTGCGGGACTTCCACAACATCCAAGAGGCCGACGCGCTGCTGTCCTATGCCCGGACCGAAGCGGACAAGGACGGCGCCGGCCGTCCCGTGACGCGCTGGGGAGGCCGCACGACGACGCACCCCATCACCGGGGAGCACGTGCCGGACTTGACGGATCAGGTGCTTGTGCTGCGTCCGGTAGGCGGCAAGCCGGCGCCTTGGCCCACCGCAGATTTCATTGTCGGCAACCCGCCCTTTGTGGCCGGCAAGGACCTGCGGGCGGAGTTGGGCAGCGGCTATGCGGAGGCGCTGTGGGCGGCTTACCCCAAGATGCCGCCATCGGCTGACCTGGCGATGTTCTTTTGGTGGCGCGCGGCGGAGGCGATGCGCGGAGGCAAAATCAAGCGGTTCGGCTTTATCACCAGCAACAGCATCCGCCAGGTGTTCTGCCGCCGGGTGATCGCGGCGGCGATGGAGGGAACGAAGGCGCTGCACTTGGCTTTTGCCATCCCAGATCATCCATGGGCACAAGAGGCGGGTGCAGCAGCCGTGCGCATCGCAATGACCGTGGCAGCGCCCGGCACCGGAGCGGGCCGGCTACTTACTGTTGAACAAGAGGGAATGAGCGCGGCGCCTTACGTGATGCTGGCGGAGCGGCAAGGTTTGGTGAACGCCGACTTGACGGTGGGAGCCAGCCCAGACGCAGCCCGACCGTTGCGCGCCAACGAACGGCTGTGCAGCCCCGGCGTGAAGCTGCATGGCGCTGGATTCATTGTGTCACCGTCAAACGCGACGGCGCTTGGGTTAGGCCGAGTGCCGGGACTGGAAACACATATCCGACCTTACCTGAACGGTAGGGATATGACCGGGCGCAGCCGAAATATGATGGTCATAGACCTTGATGGATTGCGAGAGGCGGAGGTGCGGCAACGGTTCCCAGCCGTGTTCCAACACCTGTTGCTGCATGTGAAGCCAGAGCGGGACCAGAACAACGAGGCATACCGGCGACTACATTGGTGGCTGTTCGGCCGCAACAATGCGGTGTTGCGGGCGGCGCTGGCAGGCTTACCCCGCTACGTCGCCACGGTGGAAACAGCCAAGCACCGCCTGTTTGTGTTTCAACCCACCGCAGTACTGCCCGACAACATGCTGGTGTGCATCGCCACCGCCGACGCTTTCCATCTGGGAGTGCTGTCATCACGCATTCACACGACCTGGGCACCCGCTGCGGGCGGGTGGCTAGGGTTCGGCAATGACCCTCGTTACAACAAGACGCGCTGCTTCGACCCCT
>CAXTTB010000337.1:0-3452 GCA_964246905.1 uncultured Acetobacteraceae bacterium
GTCCCAGCTCACGCCGGCGCAGCAGGCCGGGATCAGCGAGGCCTACCGCACGGCGCTGACCGGGTGCTTCCTGCTGAGCGCCGTGGTGATGGCGGCGGCGCTCATCCTGGTGCTCGGCCTGCCGGAGCTGACGCTCCGGAGCGAGATCGAGGAGGCGTCGGCGGCGTAGGGGAAGGCCGGGCGGTCAGGAACCGCTCCATCCGCGCCAGCTCGGCATCGAGGGCGCGGCGGACCGCGAGGCTGCGCGGCGGGTGCCGGGCGTAGCCCATCGTCGCGTGCATCTTGCCGGCCACGAGGCCGACGTTGGCCCAGCCGACCACCTCCTCGCCCCACAGCAGCGGCATGGCGTAGTAGCCGAACGTTCGGAGCGCCGGAGGCGTATATGCTTCGAAGCGGTAGGCCCAGCCCCACAGGTGCTCGAAGCGCCGCTGGTCCCAGACCACGGGATCGAACGGCGCCAGGAGGCGCACGTCCCGCGGCGCCGGGCGATGCCGCCAGCCGCCGTCGAGGGCCGGCCAGAGATAGCTCTCGCCGTCGATCTCCGCCCGTTCCAGCTCCCCGGCTTTCAGCGCAGCCGCGACCACCGGCGCCAAAGGGCCAAGCCCCGGGTTGCGCCGCGCCATCAGCGACAGCGCGCCCCGCAGGCTGACCGCGGAGACCGGGGCCAGGATGCGGGCGGCCAGCATGACCAACTGGTGCGCCCGCCCTGCCGCCTCGTCCACGGGCGGCAAGGCGGGCGCTGCGTCATAGATGCGGATGCCGTCACGGCGTCGCGCCACGCGCAGCAGCCCGTAATGGTGCAGGCTCTCCAGCGCCCGGGTGGTCGCCTTGGAGAAGCCGCCCCAGCCGTTCACCGCCCGGTCGCGCCCGAACCGCGCTTCCAGGTCCCTGGGATGGGTTGGGCCGTGCGCCCGCACGAAAGCCAGCACCTCCGCCGCCAGCCCACCCGGCACATGCGCCCCCGCCTCGCCGTCCGGGTCCGGGCGAGGGTGCAGCAACCGCCGGGTCCCGCCGGGCATGAAACCGTAGGCGTAGAGGAAATCCTCCTCCAGCCCCAGCCGCGCGAAGCCGCGCTCCAGGTCCCCAGCGCGGTAGCCGCCGACCCGGTGCCGCAGGATCAGGTCCTGCGCCCGGGCCGGCGCGCGGATCGGGTCCGCCTGGACGAAGCCGAGCCTGTTCACGGCGTCGCCAAGGGTGGTGGGCACGAACAGCGTGGCCAGGCGCGCATGGGTCCGGAGGCGGGCGAGGGCGGCGGTGGTCACAGCCGACACTTGCGTTTGTCGTTCAGGCAAAACTGCGTCGGTCGCCTCTGACGGCCTACCCCCTCAAGGACCGCTTGGCCGCTTCGGCCAGGAAGCCCGACCGGGTCATGCCGCGGCGGTCCGCCTCGCGGTCGATCTGTCCCAGCAGGCGCTTGTCCAAGCTGACATTGATGCGGACCGGCTCGGACGGCGACGGCTCCGTGGGCACGGGCACGAAAAGCAGCAGATTTTGCCCGGACGCGAACCAGTCTTTCGGGAGCAGCCCAGGGGCGGCGCAAGGCGGCGGCAACGGTTCGTTATCCTCGCGCCGGGCGTCGATTGCAGTCCAGAGCGCATCGGCAGCCTGCGCGCCGATCTCGTCACGGCTGCAGACCACGGAAGCGATCTCGGGAAAATCGGGCGACAACAGGGACCAGGCGCGAGCGTCTGGGTCCCATTCGGCGATCATCGGGTAAAGCAGTGTCGCCATCATGGCTTCCTTTGTCGTCCACTTGCGGTTACATGGCAAACGCGGCGCACGACGCAGGCGTTCAACGGAAGGGCGGCCATTCCCATCCGGCCTGCTTGCAAATCTGCCGCAGCGTGCCGGTCGGGATGTCGCCCGGGCGATCTGCAACGACGACCTTGCAGTCGCCACGGCGGAAAACGCGGTGCGAGCCTTTGCCGGGCCGCTCCTCGAAGCCCTCGCGCCGCAGCCGCCGCATCGCTTCCTTGGCCGTCAACCAGGAGGCTCCAATTGGTGTGTAGGTTTGCACAAATCCGCAGAATGTTCAAACAACCGCCCGCAGCGCCCTCTCCTGCAGCCGCCGGACATGCCAGCACACGACGGCGACCGGCACGCCCAGCAGCGATGTCATGACGAAGAACCACTCGAAGCTGAAATACTCGATCAGGAACCCCGAAGCCCCCGCAAGCAGGCTGCCCGGCAGCGCGCACAGCGAGGTCAGCAGCGCGTACTGGCTCGCCGCGTGCTCCGTCGCGGTCAGCGTGGACATGTAGGTGATGAGCACGATGGAGGCGAAGGCGTAGGCAAAGCTGTCGATGCTGACCGCCACGGCGAAGGTCCAGAACTCGCCCCCGCCATGGTCGCCGTGCACGGCGAGGTAGGCCAGGCTCAGGTGCGAGGCGGAGGCGAACACGGTGCCGGCGATCAGGCTCGCCATCATGCCGATCCGCGGCACGACGTAGCTTGCGGAGAACGTGCCGCCCAGCGCGACCCAGAAGCCGAACAGCTTGGTGACGGTGGCGATGTCCGTGTTGGAGTAGTGCAGGGCCTTGAACAGCGGGAAGGCCATCGCGCTCGACACGTAGCCCGGCATCCGGAACCCGGCCACCATCACGAGCACCGGGATGGCCAGCGGACCCAGCCGCGTGGCCAGCTCCCGGATCGGCGCCACGACGGTCTCGACGAAGCCCGGCCGCTCATGCCGCGCGGCCATGTCGGACGGCGGCTCCGGCGCCAGGAGGGCCGCGACCACGCCGGGCGTCATCAGCACGGCCATGCACAGGTAGGCCGCGCGCCATCCGAAGCCGTCCGCCAGGTAAAGCGCCCCCGCCCCAGCGGCGAGGTTGCCCAGGCGCCACCCGACTTCCGCCCAGGACGACATCAGCGCCTGTCGCCCGGACGGCGCCACGGTGATGCGCCAGCCGTCGATCACCACGTCCTGCGTCGCCCCGGCGAAACCGAGCGCCAGGGAAAAGGCAATGGTCCAGGCCAGCCAATGCGCCGGGTCGCCGAAGGCGATCCCCGCCAAGGCCAGCGCCACCCCGATCTGCGACACGATGATCCAGCCGCGCCGCCGCCCCAGCAGGCGGCTGAACACCGGCGCGTCGTAGCGGTCGAGGAAGGGCGCCCACACGAACTTGAACTTGTAGGCCAGCGTCAGCTCGCTCATCAGGCCGAGGATGCTGAGGGGCACCTTCGCCTCCGACAGCCAGGCCGACTGCGTGACATAGACCAGCAGGAACGGGATGCCCGAGCTGAAGCCGAGGCCGAACATCGCCTGGATGGAACGGTCGGACATCAGGTGGCGCAGGGACGGCGTTCTCTCCGGCGTCACGACGTCCTGCATGTCTGGCCTTTCTTGAAGCCGCCTGGTGTCCGAAGTCCGAAGCTAGATGGGCCTAGCCGCGTGTCAATCAGGGCGGCGGGGAAGTGGCAAGGCCAGGGCGCTGCCCTGGACCCGTTGG
>CAXTTB010000337.1:3462-4646 GCA_964246905.1 uncultured Acetobacteraceae bacterium
CCCGGGGCCCGGTGGGGCCCGCCCCCCCCAACCCCCGATCTGGGGCCTGGGGCCGCCGGCCCCAGTGGGGTCCAGGGGCAAAGCCCTTGGCCTTTCCCCAAATGCGCCCGCCCGGTGTGCCGCCCAGCGCCGGTTTTCCGCTTTGAAAAACGATTGATCCGTCCGATACAGGCCAGGACATCCATGAGGAGCCAGCAACGACTGGCCCCCAACCGAGGAAACGGAGGACACGACCATGGACGCTGCCGGACCCCACGAGCCGCACGGACGGCGGCAATCCAGGAAGGCCGCAGCCAGCGGCTGGATCGGCTCCGCGCTGGAATACTACGACTTCTTCATCTACGCGACCGCGGCGTCGCTGGTGTTCCCGCAGCTCTTCTTCCCGTCCGCCGACCCCACGGCCGCCATCATCGCCTCGCTCGCGATCTACGGCGTCGGCTATGTCGCCCGGCCCATCGGCGCCTTCGTGCTGGGCCACTACGGCGACACCCATGGGCGCAAGGGCGTGCTGCTGCTCTGCATGTTCCTGATGGGCATTTCCACCATGGCGGTCGGCATCTTGCCGACCTACGGCCAGGTCGGCGTGCTGGCCCCGGTGCTGCTCGCCGTGCTGCGCCTGATCCAGGGCTTTGCGGTCGCGGGCGAGATCAGCGGCGCCTCCTCCATGATCCTGGAGCACGCCCCCTTCGGGCGGCGCGGCTTCTTCGCGAGCTTCACCCTGCAGGGCGTGCAGGCCGGGCAGATCCTGGCGGCGGCGGTGTTCCTGCCGCTCGCGCGCTTCATGCCGGCAGACGCCTTCAACGCCTGGGGCTGGCGGGTGCCGTTCCTGCTGAGCGCCGTGGTGATCGTCGCCGGCTACGTGATCCGCCGCGAGGTCGAGGAAACCCCGGCCTTCGCCGAGGAGGGCGCCACCGTGCCCAAGGCGCCCATCGTCGAGGCGTTCCAACTGAGCGGCGGCGACATGGCGCGGGTCGTGTGCATGGCGCTGATGAACGTCATCCCGGTGGTCGCCACCGTGTTCGGCGCGGCCTACGCGGTGCAGCCGGCCTACGGCATCGGCTTCGCGAAGGACGTCTATCTGTGGATTCCCGTGCTGGGCAACATCGTCGCGGTCATCGTCATCCCGTTGGTCGGCAACCTGTCGGACCGGATCGGGCGCCGCCCGCCGATCATCGCCGGCGCGC
>CAXTTB010000338.1:0-4645 GCA_964246905.1 uncultured Acetobacteraceae bacterium
CGCCAGGCGGGCCTGCCCGGCATCGAGGGCTGGGACGCGCCGCCCGGCACCCAGTACGCCGGGCCGGTGCTGATGCTGCGCGGCGAGCGGTCCGATTACGTGCGGACGGAGCACCGGGCGGCGGTCCGCGCGCTGTTCCCCGCCGCCCGGTTCATGACGCTGAAAGGCGCCGGGCACTGGCTTCATGCGGACGCGCCGGACGCCTTCGTCGAGGTCGCGCAGGCGTTCCTGGATGGCTGATCAGGTCGATTGCTTGATCTTCTTCCCCTCGTCCGACGCGCGCCACAAGTACCAGGCCGCGGTGGAGCGCCAGGGCGCCCAGGCCTCGCCGACCGCCGCCAGCTCCTTCGGGCGCGGCTGGGCCGGCAGTTGCTTGATGATCCGCCAGCCTTCCCGCACGCCGAAGTCGTCCACCGGCAGCACGTCCGGGCGGCCGAGCGTCGAGATCAGCACCATCTCCACCGTCCAGCGGCCGACGCCGCGTATGGCGACCAGCCGGCGGATCAGCTCCTCGTCCGAGAAGGCGGCGGCGTCCTGCAGTGTCGGCACCGTGCCGGCCACGGCGTGGGCGCAGATGTCGCGGATGGCGGCGATCTTGCTGCCAGAAAAGCCGCAGGCGCGCATCGCCCCGGCCGGCGGCGCCGCGAGCGGCGCCGGCGGCGGGAAGCCGGGGCCGGGGTGGAGTGCGGCCATGCGGGCGAGGATCGCCTGGGCAGCGCGGCCGTGCAGTTGCTGGTGCGCGATGGCGCGGACCAGCGCCTCGTAGGGTTCCCGCAGGGTCGGCGCAGCGGTGCACGGGCCGATGCGGGCGATCAGCGCGGCGAAGGCCGGGTCCGCGGCGGCGAGGTGCTCGGCGGCGCGGTCGTGGGCGGCGTGGTGGCGGGGGGCGTCGAGCATCGTGTTTCCTTGACATTGGCCGCTTGCCAGCACGCCCCGGCCATGCCCTAAAGTGCCGCATCGGCGCCGCCTCTGCCAGGGGCGCGGCGCCGGGCGTCGAGGAGGCAGTTCGTGCGCCGGGTGCGGTCGGCAAGGGACGAGGCGACCGAGGAGAACCGGCTGACGGCCAGCCTGGCCGGCCTGGCAGTGGCCTTGCTGGTGGTGGTGGCCGGCCTGTTCCTGATCCAGCACCTGCGCGACAAGGCGCGGGTCGAGGACTGCCTGATGTCCGGCCGCTTCAACTGCGACGCCGTGCTGGGAAACGCCTCGCGCTGAGGCCTAAAGCGGTGTCGGCTCAGGTTGCCTTCAACCTGAACCGAGGTTCCGCATTCTTCATCACAGTGCTGGAGCCTGGTGGCTTCTTACCCCTGGAGCGATCAGGCTCCAGCGTGCCGACGCGGCGGGACGTCGATCCGCTTTACAGCCCTGTTTTTAGCCCTTCGTTAACGTATTGGTTTACAACAACTTAATTGCTGGCACGGTGGTTGCAAAGCCGGTTGCTATAATGTCGTTACGTTACAGAAAGGCGCTCACCGTGTTCCTGCAAAAAGCATCGTCGGCCGGCTTGGCCCTGGCACTCGCAGCCGGCCTGGCCTCCGCACCGGCTGCGGCCGACCCCATCGTGCTCAACCCGAACTTCGTCACCACCGATACCGCAACGAACTCGGCGAACAACACCGGCAACTTCTTCATCTCGAACTGGACCCCGAGCGGCTATGCCTCCAACAGCAGGGCCGATGCCGGCCAGTATGACAACGGCACGGCCGGCGGCAACACCGTCGTGGGCTTCCTGTCCGGCGCCAGCACCTCGCTCAGCCAGGTCGTCCAGGGCTTCATCGCCGGGCGCACCTACCGCATCTCCGTCGGCGCCAATGCCCGCGCGCAGCCGCAAACCAAGCCGACGCTCACGATCAGCGCCGACAGCCAGCAGGTCCTGACGCCGACCACGCTCACCCCGGTCGATCCCATCAACACCTTCAGCACGGCGTTCACCCCCATCCAGTCCGACACCTTCGTCGCGGCCAACACCTTCGTGAGGATCACCTTCGCCAACGCCTCGACCTCGAACAGCCAAGCCTCGACGCTGCTGACCGCGGTTTCCGTGTCCCAGGTGCCCGAGCCGGTCAGCCTGGCCATGCTGGGCGTCGGCCTGGTCGGCATCGGCATCGCCCGGCGCCGCTCCCGTGCTTGACGCCGCTTGCAGGGGCGGGCCGGCGGCGGCCAGGGGCCGCGTCTGGCCGCAGTTGGGCGGGCTTGCCCCGTAACCGGGCGGAGGAATGCCCCGTCAACAGCGTCTCGGCGGGTTGACGTGTGAACGCAGACGCACGGGCGCATGCCGCCGAACGGCGTCACTGCAAAGGAGCGAAGTTGTGAAAAAGACATTGTTGACGGCCGCGGTGGCGGGTGGCGCCTTGCTTGGAGGCGCCCGCTCCCATGCCGTGACGATCACGCAGAGCGTGCAGTTCGGCCCAGGCCCCACCGACTACAACACCGCCACCGGCAAGACGAACGCGGGAGGGGTGACGTTCTCGTATTTCAACCCGGCGCTCGGCACCCTGAACTCGATCACCTTCTCGTCGAGCTACGGGTTCTCATCCAGCATCACGGTGACGAACAACTCCGCCTCGGCGTCGAGCGGCAACGCCCGCACGCAGTCGGCCGCGCAGTTCGGCTCCGACGCCAGCGCGGTCGTCAACGTGCTGAACAACGAGGTCAACACGACGGTCGATCCGGTGGACGGCAACTCGGTCACGTTCGGTTCCGCCACGTTGACGCCGATCGCCTTCGACGTCCGCGGCAGCCGCTCGAACTACAACCTCACTCCGGGCCAATCGACGTCGTCCTCAAGCCTGGGCAGTTCAACCAGCAACGGGATCGTGGATACAAGCGCGGCCGACCTGTCCGCCTTTTCCCAAGCCGGCGGCGGCACGTTCACGCCGCTGTTCACGACGCTCAGCGGCCTGGTCATTTCCAACAACGGCGGCAACACCGTCGCGTCGCAGACGACGAACGCGAACGGCTCGCTGACCATCGCCTATAACTACACGGCGGCGCCGACGCCGACGAACGTCCCTGAGCCAGCGTCCATGCTGGTCCTTGGCGTCAGCCTCGCCGGCCTTGGCCTGGTCCGCCGGGTCCGCAGCTAGTCCAGTCGGAGTTCTGGGCTTCGGGAAGGGCGTCTTCGGGTGACGCCTTTTCTTGTTCGAGTCCAATCCGGTTTCGCCATACGAGGTTTGGAGATCAGATCGTAGCCGATGATGCCAGCAATCTTCTGATGTTCCTCCGCAGCCACCTGCGTGCGTTCCTTGGCTTCTTTCTGCTTCTTCTGATCCAGTCTCTCGCTTGATCCTCCATGTTGGCCAGCTTATGACTTTCCTGGACCGCTTGGCCTGCACCAGCGCACTCAGGCGTCAGGCCCGACATGCCCGCACGCAGGCTCCGCTCCAGCTCCGCAAGTTGCTTTTGCAAGGCCGCCTTGGCGCTTTCAGCCGCTTCTCGCCGCTGCCGCTCCTCGGCCAGTTCCTCCGACAGCCGGGCGATCAGCTCCACCTGCGCCTGCAGGAGTGTCGTGGTCCGCTCCAGGACGGCGGCGCTGTCTGAGGCGGCCAACTGGTCAGCGGCGGAGGATCGGACCGTCTGACTGGTCGGCCCCATGGCCTCCAACCGACCGGCACCTCCGGACGGGAGATGCAAACCGACCAGGCCGTCGCTCGCCTTCACAGGCCGGACCTGTCGTCTCGCCGTCTGCCCCAAGGTTTCGGCCGTCAACGCGGCGCGAGCCGACGTCTCAGTCAAGGTGGGCAGCAGGTCGTCCATGCGGCCACGCGATTGGTTCGTTGCCTGCGTCGTCATCGGACTCCATCCCATCGTACATGGCAAATTGCAGTGTTGATTACAAAACTGCAACTTCAAACGCATGGCGGCCGGCGGCCTTGATACGCCGCCACCGAGCATCCCGTCCATGCGGCGGAGTGTGCAAGCCGCGCCGTTCCTGCGAAGCTTGACCGGACCCGCCGCATTGCGGTGCGGCGCGGCCGGCAGGGCAGGGGACGGCATGGCGATACGGCTGGGCATCGACATCGGCGGGACTTTCACCGACCTCCAGGTGTTCGACGCACGCACCGGGCGGTCCGGCAGCGTGAAGACGCCGACGACGCCGGAGGACCCGTCCATCGGCCTGATGGCGGGTATCGACGAGGCGGCGGCCCGGTTCGGCTTCGCGCTCGCGGACGTGGGCCTGCTGCTGCACGGCACCACCATCGCCACCAACGCCGTGCTGGAGCGCAAGCTGCCCCACGGCGTGCTGCTGGCGACCGAGGGGTTCCGCGACGTGCTGGAGATCGGGCGTCACGCCCGGCGTGACATCTACGGCCTGCGGCAGCAGCGCGCCGACCCGCTGATCCCACGGGAACGCCGCCTGGGCGTCGCCGAGCGGATGCGCGCCGATGGCAGCGTCGAACGCGCCTTGTCCCCGGCGGCGCTGGACGAGGCCGTGGCCGCGGCCCGGGAGATGCGCGCCGAGACGGTCGCCATCAGCCTGCTGCACGCCACAATCAACCCGGCGCACGAGCAGGCCCTGCGCGACACGATCCTGCGTGCCTGCCCCGACCTGCCGGTCAGCATCTCGTCCGAGGTCAGCGCGGAGATCCGGGAGTATGAGCGGACCTCGACGGTTGTGCTGAACGCCCTGCTGATCCCGGTGGTGCGC
>CAXTTB010000339.1:0-4639 GCA_964246905.1 uncultured Acetobacteraceae bacterium
CCGGCATGAGTCTTCTTTGGCGCGCCGCCGCCCGCCAACCCGGCGCGCGATACCAGCGGCCCAACGCGATGGAAGGGTCATCGCATCGGGCCGCTGGTATCAGAGCAAAGGGCCGTTGTCCTCAGTTCCGTCAGGGTCGAACGCCTCCAGGTCGGCCGGCTCGCCCAGCATTCGCCTGAGGCTCCGCGCCGGGTAGGGCCGCGCGGACTTCGGATAGGCCCGGACGCACTCGACCGCGGCCTCGGCCTGCGCGCGCATGAGACCGGGATGGCCTTCCAGGGTGGCATCCAGCCCCTGTCCGGCTGCCAGCGCCGCGAACAGGTACACTGGCACGCCGGCTGTGCGGCGCAGCACCGGCTCGGCGCCACCCCCGTATGCGGTTTGGCTGCGTCCAGGCGGTCCAACCCTCTAAGCGTCTCCGTCCGGTTCGATCTCGATCAGCAGGTCGCCGTTCCTCACGGTGTCGGAGGGCGCGCAGGCCACGCGGAGCACCCGCCCGGCGACGGGCGCGGGCAGGCGCATGACGACCTTCATGGCTTCCATGGTGACGGCGGCCTGGCCGGCTTCCACCCGGTCGCCCGGCGCGACCTCCACGGCAACGATCAGGCCCGGCATCGGGGCGGTCAGGCGCGGACCTCCGGCGGCGGTCTTGGGGCCGGACACGGTTTCGACGACGGGCGCGACCCGGCGCGCGTGGACCTGGCCGTCGGTGGACAGCAAGATGGCGTCGCCGTCCTGCGCCACTGCGAAACGCGCCGTGCGGGTGGGGGTGCGCAGGGTCATGGTGCCGCCGCGCATCGTGGCCCCATATACCATCGCCTCGGCCGCCTCGCCGCCATCGACCGTGAAGCGCGCGGCGCTCCCGGTGACAGCCACGGCCTGGGCGTCTGCGCCGTCGTGAACCTCAAGGAACAGCCAAGCCGGCCGAGCGCCGCGAGGAGGCGCTGTGCCGCCTCGGCCCGGTCGGGCGCGGTCGCGATGACCTTCGCCAGCAGGCTGTCGTAGTGCGGCGTGACGACGGAGCCGGCCTCCACGCCGGTCTCGATGCGGATGCCTTCGGCCGGTGCGGCGTCGAAGCGGAGCAGGGTGCCGGTGCCGGGGCGGTAGCCGTGGGCCGGGTCCTCGGCGTTCAGCCGGGCCTCGATGGCGACGCCGTGCAGCACGATCTCCGGCTGCCGCAGCGGCAGGCGCTCGCCGCGTGCGATGCGGATCTGCCATTCCACGAGGTCGAGGCCCGTGACCTGCTCGGTGACGGGGTGCTCGACCTGGAGACGGGTGTTCATCTCCAGGAACCAGGGCGTGTCGCCGCCGTCCTCCAGGATGAACTCGGCGGTGCCCAGGCTGTCGTAGCCGATGGCCCGGCCGAGACGGACCGCCGCGTCGAACAGCCGTTGGCGCACGTGTTCCGCAAGGTTGGGGGCGGGCGCCTCCTCGATCACCTTCTGGTAGCTGCGCTGGATCGAGCACTCCCGCTCGAACAGGTGCACCAGGTTGCCGTGCCGGTCGCCGGCGAGCTGGACCTCCAGGTGGCGCGGGCGTCCGACCAGCTTCTCCAGCAGCAGGACGGGGCTGCCGAACGCCGCCTGCGCCTCGGCGCGGGCGGAAGCGAGGGCGTCGGCCAACCCGTCCGCCGTGTCCACCCGGCGCATCCCGCGCCCGCCGCCGCCGGCGCTCGCCTTCACCAGCACCGGGTAGCCGATGGACGCGGCCTCGCGGGCCAGCCGCGCGTCGGACTGGTCGTCCCCGTCGTAGCCCGGCACGCAGGCGATGCCGGCGTCGCGGGCGATGCGCTTGGCCTCGACCTTCGATCCCATGCGCTCGATGCACGCCGCCGATGGGCCGATCCAGGTCAGCCCGTGCGCCTCGCACAGACGCGGCAGCACCGCCCGTTCGGACAGGAAGCCGTAGCCCGGATGGACCGCATCGGCGCCGCTCGACAGGGCGGCGGCGATCACCGCCTCGGCGTCGAGGTAGCTGCGGGCGGCCTCCGCCGGGCCGATGCGGACCGCGTCGTCCGCCAGGCGGGCGTGCAGGGCGTCCGCGTCGGCGTCCGAGTACACGGCGACGCTGCCAAGGCCCATGCGGCGGCAGGTCGCAATCACCCGGCAGGCGATCTCCCCGCGGTTGGCGACCAGGACGCGGGACACGCTCACATCCGGTACACCGGGGCGCGGCGTTCCTCCCGCGGGTCGCCGGCCGCCAGCGCGAGGCACAGGCCCAGCACGTCGCGGGTCTGCCCAGGCTCGATGATGCCGTCGTCCCACAGCCGGGCGGTGGCGTAGTAGGGGTCGCTCTGCTCGGTGAACTGGGCGCGCGTTTGGCGGTCCAGTTCCGCCATCTCGGCCGCGTCCGCTTCCCCGCGCTTCAGGCTGCCCCGGCGCAGCTCCAGCAGCACGTTGCTGGCCACGTCGGGACTCATGGTGGCGATGCGCGCGTTGGGCCAGGCGAACAGGAAGCGCGGGCCGAAGCCGCGCCCGCACATCCCGTAATTGCCGGCGCCGTAGCTGCCGCCGACGATCACGGTGAAGCGCGGCACCCGGGCGCAGCTCACGGCATAGACCAGCTTGGCGCTGTGCTTGGCGATGCCGCCGCGCTCGGCCTCCGTGCCGACCATGAAGCCGGTGATGTTCTGCAGGAACAGCAGGGGCACGTGGCGCTGGTCGCACAGCTCGATGAAGTGCGCGCCTTTCAGCGCGCTTTCGGAGAACAGCGGGCCGTTGTTGGCCAGGATGCCGACGGGGTAGCCGTGCAGGTGCGCCGTCCCGCAGACGAGCGAGCTGCCCCAGTCCGGCTTGAACTCGGCGAACTCGCTGCCGTCCACCAGCCGCGCCAGCACCTCGCGCACGTCGTAGGGGATTTTCGGATCGGCCTCGATGATGCCGCCGATTTCCGCCGGGTCATGCAGCGGCGGACGGGCCGGGCGGGGGGCGGTAGCCGGGCGCCGCCCGTTCAGCCCGACGACGATCCCGCGCAGCCGCGCCAGGGCCTCCGTCTCGGTCTCGGCGATGTAGTCGGACACGCCGGAGACCCGCGTGTGCATCTCCGCGCCGCCGAGCGTCTCGCCGTCCACGTCCTCGTTGATCGCGGCCTTGACGATGCTGGGGCCGCCCAGGTGGATGCGCGCCTGGCCGCGGACCATCACGACCTCGTCCGACAGGGCCGGGATGTAGGCGCCGCCCGCGGTGCAGCCGCCGAACACGGCGCTGAGCTGCGGGATGCCGTCGGCCGACATCTTGCATTGCTCGTAGAACGTCGAGCCGAAGTGGCCGCGGTCGGGGAACACCCGGTCCTGTTCCGGCAGGTACGCGCCGCCGCAATCGACCAGGTACAGGCAGGGCAGCCGGTTCTCCCGCGCGACCTCCTGGGCGCGGAGGTGCTTCTTCACGGTCTCATGGAAGAAGCTGCCCCCTTTCACCGTGGCGTCGTTGGCGATCACCATGCAGGGCAGGCCGTGGACGATGCCGATGCCGGTGACGATGCCCGCCGCCGGGACCTCGTTGCCGTACAGGCCCCAGGCGGCCAGCGGCGAGAGTTCGAGGAACGGCGTCAGCGGGTCCACCAGGCGGTCGATGCGGTCGCGGACCAGCAGCTTGCCGCGGCCGTGATGCCGGGCCACGTGCGCCTGCCCGCCGCCTGCCAGGCTGTGCGACAGGGCGGCGCGCAGGGTTCGCAGGGCCGCGTCGTACTGCGCCGAGTTGCTGCGGAACCGTTCGTCGCGGGGCGACACGGTGCTGTCGAGCACGGTCATGGGGCGGCGCGCGGCTTCCGCCCAAGCTTCGACGCCGTGCGCTTCGGCGCCGCCACACCGTGCAGCGCCATCGCGGTCAGCCGGTCGGCCAGTTCCTCTACGTCGGTCACGCCGGGCTTGTGCCATTCCAGCGACCAGTTCATCGCCCCGAGCAGGAACAGCCGCAGGAGCCGGAGGTCGGTGCCCGGCGCGAATGCGCCCTCTGCCTCGCCACGGGCGAGCAGGCCGCGCCACCAGTCCTCGTACTGCCGGCGGCTCGCCAGGGCCGCGAGGCGCACGCGCTCCGGCACATGGCCGAAGATGCGGATGTTGGCGCCGGTGTAGTCGTCGAGTTCCAACAAGGCGTGCAGATGGGCGCCGATGGCGGCGCGGAGGCGTTGCTCCAGCGGCGCCCCCGGCGGCAGCGCCTCGACGCTGCGGCGCGCTTGCTCGAACACCGTGCCGACCCCGGTGTCGAGCACCTCCGTGACGATCTGCTCCTTGGATTGGAAGTGGTAGTACAGGCTGCCGGCCTTGATGCCGCAGGCCGCCGCGATGTCGCGCATGCTGACGGCGGCATAGCCGTGCAGGCGGAACAGCCGGGCAGCGCCGTCGAGCACGATGCGGCGCGCCCCCGGCATCTGCTCCCCAGCCTTCGATTCATGGTCGCTCTCGGTTCGGGCCAGCGCGGTCATCTGACAAACGTTAGGCTGGGTGGGCGCGGAGCGTCAAGCGGCGGCGGGCCGTTGGTGGGTCGGTTTGAACTTCGGTTTACGGCCATTCTCTTCCGCGCTGGCGTTCCGCGTCTATCGCCGCTCGCGTCCGCCTCATACCAGACGCCCTTTGGGGCGACTGGCATCAGAGTCGTTTTTGGCGCGCCGCCGCCCACCAACCCGGCGCGCGATACCAGCG
>CAXTTB010000340.1:0-4152 GCA_964246905.1 uncultured Acetobacteraceae bacterium
CCCGGGCGATCTCGGCCCGCCGGCTGCAGCCGGTGCCGAGCCTGGCCTGACCGGGGCGCGCGTTTGCTGCCGTCCAAGGGACGTTGCCCAAGGAACGTTATAGGGGCGGACGGCGTAGTACCCGCTTCGTGGAAGGTGCCCAACAATGGACGAACCGGCGCACGGCCCCCGCTTACGTGGCCCCCGCTTGCGTGGCCCCCGCTTGCGCGGCCTCGCGGCTTTCCTGCCGAAGCACTCCCCCCTCAACGTGCTGGCGGGCGTGCTGCTGGTGCTGGGCCTCGGCACGGGGGCCTGGGCGCTGGTTTCAGCCGGACGCGCCCGTCTGGTCGTGGCCGAGCAGAACCGCGTCCTGATGGCGACCGAGCGGCTGCTGTCCACCCTGAAGGACCTGGAAACCGGGGAGCGCGGCTACGTCCTGACCGGGGTGCCGTCCTACCTGGAACCCTACGAGCAGGCCACCGCCGCCCTGGGCGGCGCGATCCAGGCGCTCGACACGGACAAGCAGGCGGCCGAGCGCCTGGCCGGCCTCGTGGACGCCAAGCGGGCCTTCGCCGCGGAGGTCATCGAGGCCCGGCGCAGCTCGGGGATGGAGGCTGCGACGGCGCTGGTCCTCACCGGGCAGGACAAGGCGTCGATGGACCGGGTGCGGGCGGCAGTCGCCACGGTCCAGGACACGGCCCGCGCCCGCATCCGCGCCACGGAGCAGGCGCGGCTCGGCCCCTTGCTGCCGGCCGTCGCCGCGGCCGCCATCCTGGCGGCGTTCGCGGCCATCGCGCTGCTCGCGTGGCGCCGCCGCCGGGCGGAGCGCGCCAGCACGGCCCTCCTGGAAAGCGTGCTGGACAACGCGCCGGTGGGCCTGGGCTTCCTCGACCCGGCGCTCCGCGTCCAGCACATGAACCGGGCGCTCTCGACCATGAGCGAGCGGGCGCTGGACGCCGCGGTGGGCCGCAGCCTCTGGGACGTGCTGCCCGACATGCGCGCCGCCCTGGAGCCGCGGCTGGCCGAGGTGCTGCAGGCCGGGCGCACCCTCGCCAACGTCGAGGCGGCGATGCCGGGCCGCGCCAACCCGGCCCTGCTGCGCGAGTTCCAGTTCGGCTTCTTCCCGCTGCCCATGGGCGCCGGGGACGCGGCCGGCGCGGGGATGGTCGTCACCGACATCACCTACCGCAAGCGGTCGGAGCGCCGGCTCCGCGACAGCGAGGAGCGGTTCCGCACCCTGATCGAGACCACCGCGACGATCGTCTGGACGACGACGCCGTCCGGCGAGCTGCCGCCGCCCCAGGCGAGCTGGACGGCGTTCACCGGGCAGGCGCAGGCGGAGTACGAGGGGTTCGGCTGGCTGCAGGCCGTCCATCCCGAGGACCGGGACGCCACGCTCGACGCCTGGACCCGCGCCGTGGCCGACGGCGGGCTGTATGCCATCGACCACCGCCTGCGCCGGGCGGACGGGGAGTGGCGGGTGATGGCGGCCCGCGGCGTGCCGATCCTGGACGAGGGCGAGATCCGCGAATGGGTCGGCACCCACACCGACATCACGGAGCGCAAGCTGGCGGAGGAGGAGCTGAGCGCCGCCAAGGACGCCGCCGAGGCCGCGAACCGCGCCAAGAGCCAGTTCCTCGCCAACATGAGCCACGAGCTGCGCACGCCGCTGTCCGCCGTGATCGGCTACAGCGAGATGATCGAGGAGGAGATGGAGGAGACCGGCGAGCAGCACCTGCTGGGCGACGTCCGCAAGATCCAGTCCAACGCGCGCCATTTGCTCAGCCTCATCAACGACGTGCTGGACCTGTCGAAGATCGAGGCGGACCGGATGACGACGTTCGCCGAGGAGGTCGATGTGGAGGCGCTGGCGCGCGACGTGGCGTCCACCGTGGAGTCGCTGGTGCGGCAGAAGCGCAACGAGGTCGTGCTCGACCTGTCGCCGGGCCTGGGCGCCATGTGGACCGACCAGGTGAAGCTGCGGCAATGCCTGTTCAACCTGATCAGCAACGCCGCCAAGTTCACGGAAGGCGGGCGGATCACGCTCCGGGCGGAACGGGTTGGGGACGACATCGTGCTCAGCGTGGCCGACACCGGCATCGGCATGACGCCGGAGCAACTGGAGAAGCTGTTCGAGCGGTTCACCCAGGCCGACGTCTCGACGACGCGCCGCTTCGGCGGCACCGGGCTGGGCCTCGCCATCACGCGGGCGTTCTGCCGCCTGCTGGGCGGCGACGTGACGGTGGCCAGCACCTACGGCGAAGGCTCCGTCTTCACCATCCGCCTGCCGGCGGAGATGCCGGAGCAGGCGGGCGAGGCGGACGACACGGGCGCGGACGCCAAGGCGGGGGAGTCCGGGGCCGGACAGCACCTCGTCCTGGTGATCGACGACGACCCGGCGCAGCGCGACCTGCTGAGCCGGTTCCTGGAACGCGAGGGCTTCGCCGTCCGCACCGCGCCGGACGGCAAGCTCGGCCTGGAGATGGCGCGCAGCCAGCATCCCCGCGCCATCCTGCTGGACGTGATGATGCCGCAGATGGACGGCTGGTCGGTGCTGAGCGCGCTCAAGGCCGATCCGGAGCTGGCGCTGATCCCGGTGGTGATGGTGACGTTCGTCAACGAGCCGGCCCTCGGCGCGTCGCTGGGTGCTGCCGACACCGTGCTCAAGCCGGTCGCGTGGGACCGCCTGAAGGAGGTCATGCAGCGGTTCCACGGCGAGGCCGGCGACGTCCTCGTGGTGGACGACGACCCCGACGCCCGCGCCCGCCTCCGCACCGTGCTGCAGCGCGACGGCTGGACGGTCTCGGAGGCCGGCAACGGGCGGGAGGCGCTCGACGCCGTGGCGCACGCGCCGCCGCAGCTCATCCTGCTCGACCTCACCATGCCGGTCATGGACGGGTTCGCCTTCCTGCACGAGCTGCGCGCCCGCCCAGGGTGCGGCGACATCCCCGTCGTGGTGCTGACCGCGCGGGACCTGGATGCCGAGGAGCGGCGGCGGCTCGACGGCGCGGACCGGGTGCTCAGCAAGGGGCAGACCAACCTGCGCCAGCTTGCCGGGGAACTGCGCTCGCTCACGCCCCCGCACGACGAGCCGGCCGCGTCCTGATGCCAACAAGTTTCGGAGATCGAGTCCATGCGCGTGCTTCTGGTCGAGGACCACGAGGAGATCTGGGACTTCCTGTCCCGCCGGCTCACCCGGCGCGGCTACGAGGTCACGGTCGAGACCGACGGGCAGGCGGGGGTTGACCGCGCCCGCGCCGACCGTCCGGACATCATGCTGCTCGACATGAACCTGCCGGTGCTGGACGGCTGGTCGGCCGCGCGCCTGCTGAAGGACGACCCGGCCACCGCCGGCATCCCGATCATCGCGCTCACCGCGCACGCCATGTCGGGCGACCGCGAGAAGGCGCTGGCGTCCGGGTGCGACGACTACCACCCCAAGCCCGTCGATTTCCCCCGGCTGCTGACCCAGATCGAGGCGCTGGCGCCCGGGTCGGGGGCGGCGGCGCGTGCTTAAGATCCGCTGCTCGCGGCCGGGCCGCGTGAGACGGTCTTGAAGCACTCGCCGAAAGCCGCCGAAGCCGACCCGGCGGCGACCGAGGCCTTGCTGCGCCTCGCAGGTCCCGAGCGCCGCCCCGGCGACAGGCCGCTGCCCAGCTTCGACAACGCCGACCTGTCGGCGGCGGGCCTGGGCAGCCGGGTGCAGGGCGCGGCCTGGTGGGACGAGAAGCGCGGCGGGGTGCGTCTGGCGGCATGTGGCCTGGCGGGCGCCAGCCTGCGCGGGGCCAACCTGTCGGGCGCCGACCTGGCCGGCGCCGACCTGGCCAAGGCCGCCTGCAGCGGCATCACCCTGCGCGGCGCGCGGCTGGAGGAGGCCAGCCTGCGCGGGGCCGACCTGATCGGCGGCGTGCTGGCCGAGGTGGAGGCGGGCGAGGCCGATTTCGGCGAGGCGCTGCTGGAGGACGTGAGCCTCCAGGCCGCCCGGCTGCGCTTCGCCGACTTCACCGGCGCCATCATGGACGGGGCGGACCTGTCCGGCGCGGACCTGTGGGGCGCCCGGCTGCTCAAGGTGGAGGCCCAGCGCGCCGGCTTCCGCGGCGCGCGCCTGGACGAGGCGCCACTGAACGACGCCGACCTGGCGTCCGCGGCCCGGACTGGGGCGTCGCTCCGCCG
>CAXTTB010000340.1:4162-4573 GCA_964246905.1 uncultured Acetobacteraceae bacterium
CGGGCGTGACCGTGCGCGGCTATCCGATGATCGACGGCGGCCGCGGCGGCGAGCTGCTGCTCAAGGACGTCACGCTCGGCGCGGACGCGCTGGTCGGGCCCGAGAACGACGCCTTCGAGGCCATCGAGGCGACGGTCGCCGCCGGCATCGTCGCGCTGTGCGCCGAGGCGGTGGCGGTGATGGCGGTGCTGCGCGACGCGACGCTCGACGGGGCCAAGCTGGACGGGGCGGACCTGAGCGGCGCCGTCCTGCCGCACGTTTCGCTGACCAGTTGCAGCCTGCGGCAGGTCCGGTTCGCCGGCGCCTGGCTGGAGCGCACCCGCATGGCGGCCCACCAGCTCGGCGGTGCTGTCGGCGAGGAGGCGGCCGGGGATTTCGAGGCCGCGCGCGAAGGCTACATCGTGCTGGAGC
>CAXTTB010000341.1:0-4568 GCA_964246905.1 uncultured Acetobacteraceae bacterium
CTGCGCCCAGGAACATCCCGCCCTCCGTCGCGCGCACCGCGTCCGCATCGAGCGCCCGGTTGCGCGCCACCGTCTCCACGAACAGCTCGCCTAGCGTGTCGATGTCCGCCTGCAGCCGGGCGAGCGCCGGGTCGCTGAGCGGCGTCGTGGGGTAGGTGTCGGTCTTGCGCGCGCCGTACTGCACCGTGGTGACGCGGATGCCGGCGCGGTCGAGCATGGCGGTGACGTCGGTGTGCATCACCACCACGCCGATGGACCCGGCCCCGCCGGTGCGGGGCAGTACGATGCGGTCGGCGGCGCTCGCAAGGGCGTAGGCGGCGGAGAATGCGTTCTCGCCCAGGATCGCCCAGATGGGCTTTTGGCCGCGCATTCCGAAAATCTCGTCCACCAGGTCGAAGCAGCCGCTGACCATGCCGCCCGGGCTGTTGGCCAGCAGCGCCCCCGCCCGGGCGGCAGGGTCGGCCATGGCGGCCAGCAGGGCGCGGCGGATCTGCGCGTAGGTCGTGCCGCCCCACCACCAGTAATCGTCGTCGCCGTCGAGCAGCAGGCCCTGCACGCCGATCACCGCGACGCCCTGCACCAGGTCGTAGGGCGGGCGGGCAGCAGGCCGGTCTTCCATTGCCCCGAGCAGCGCTTGCGCGTCGCCGCCTTGCAGCAGCAGGTGCTCGACCAGCCGCGCCTGCGCCGGCGCCAGGGCCAGCGGGGCGTTGAACAGGCGGTGCGCCAGGGGCAGGGTCAGCCAACGGGCGCTCATACGGCCCCCAGGGACTGCAAGTGCCGGTGCACCCGGGCGCAGGCGCGCACGTCCACCAAGGCGTCGTGCGCGCCATCCAGGTCCTCGCCGAAGAAGTACCGGACGCACTCCGACAGCTTCGGCGGCTTGGGCTTGCGGAAGCCGGCGGCCAGCATCCGCGCCGTGGGGGGCATGTTCACGATGGGCGCCGCTGCCGTCATCGTGCACGCCATGCGCTCCGGCAGCAGGCTCCCAGCGCCCAGGCCTGCGCGCTCCAGCGCCGTCCGCATCACCGCGGCGTCGAACTTGATGTTGTGCGCGACCAGCGTGTCGGCCGCGTCGAGCAGGAACGAGAACACGGCGGCCGCCGTGAACGGGTCCACGCCGCAACGGGACGCCAGCGCGTCCGTGATGCCGTGGATGCGGGTCGCCTCGGCCGGGATCGGCACCGCCGGGTGGACCAGCAGGCTCACGACGCTTTGCTCGCGGCCGTCGGCATCGACCAGCAGGCAGGCGAGCTGCACGAGGTGCGGCTGCGTCTCATGGTTGGCCGGCAGCCATTGGTTGGGCAGGCCGGTGGTTTCCACGTCGAAGAACAAATTCACGGCTGGGCCTCCGCCGGCTGGCCAGGCCCTGCGCCGGGCGGCGCATCCGCCGCCGCCTGCTGCTGCGCCAGCGCCGTGTCGAACACCAGGTCCAGGCCGCGCTTCCTGATCTCGTCCCGCTCCAGGGCGAGCTGGTCCAGGTTCTCCTCCCAATCCAGGCCCGCCACGTCGGCCGCCTCCAGCTCCAGCGTGCTGAGGCCCGACGCGATCTTCATGCGGCTGCCCTCCGGTTCCTTCGTGGGATCGACCCAGCCGCGGCCCGGCCCCATCCAGCGGCAGCGGGCGTACTCGGCGCGGGCCTCGGCGAAGTCGGGCGCGCCGGCAGGCAAGGGCACCTCGCCGCGGTCGATCATCTCCTCCAGCAGCGCGCCGTAGATCGGCGAGCAGAAGCCGGCGCCGAAGTCATGGCGGCGCCGGGTGATCGACCGCCAAGCCTCGTTGGTCGCCTGGCGGGCGGAGGAGTAGGAGGAGCCGCGGTAGTCGCCGCTGACCGTCTCGAAGGCGTTGCCGGTGGCGGTCGCGATGGCGCGCAGCATGGCGCCCTCGAAGGCGTCGAAGGCGCTGGCGGGCCGGGAGGCCGAGATGGTGTTGATCTTCTCGCCGGGGTAGAGCGCGGCCAGCCGCACGTTGCCGGCCATCAGGCGGCGGTCCTGGTGGAAGTCGCTGCGCAGCTTCTGGTACTGGCTGATCTGGTCGCCCTGGTCCTCCAGCGACGCCTGCACGTCGGCGGCGTCGAACGGGCTTTCGATGTAGGCGCCGAAGATCGCGTTGACGATGGCCGCCTGCATCTCCACCCGGTCGTACTGCGCCAGCATCCGCATCCGGGCGAGCACGGGGGTGAACACCCCGCCGATGGGGCGGTGCTGCCCGGCGCGCTCCGCCTCGAAGCAGTGCACCACCCAGGGGCGGCCCCACTCGGTCTCGCGCGGGATGCGGTCCCAGGTGACGCTTTGCCCGGCGGCCCACCAGTCGCCCTGGTGCGCGCGGCGGATGTGGTAGGCGGCGGGCGCGCCGTCCTGGTCCAGCTCGACCCCGCCCCGCATGGCCAGCGTGTCGAACACCTGGTTCTGGTTGGACAGGCGGTCGGGGTCGATCAGGTGCACGGCCGTGGCGTAGCGGGCGCGCCCGTAGGCCACGCGGTCCGGGCGCCAGGGCAGCACGGCCAGCGCCTCGCCCTCGACCAGCAGGTGGCGGAAGGCCAGGCGCATGAGCTGCGGCAGGGTGCGGCTGCGCTCCACGTCGGCGTAGCGGGAGGGGTCGTGGGCCCAGGCCCGCCAGCCGGCCTCGGCGGCGTCGGAGAACTCCTTGGCCCAGGCGGCGTCGAAATGCGCGTTGGATCGGCGGGCGAGCGCGCGGTAGTCCGGCTGGGCGGCGAGCCGGAAGTCGGCGCCGAGCGTCGCGTCCTGCATCCGGGTCACGGTGCCGGACGCCCAGCCGTCGTTGCGCACCAGGTCACGGGTGCGGGCGACCGCGGTGTCGCGGTACGGCGTGGTCTCGGTGTCGGGCGAGCCGAGCCAGGGGAACCACCCGGCCATCTCCGGCGCCATGCGGTCGGCCGCGTCGTAGGGCGTGGTGCCGCCGCTCACGAGCGCGCGGGCGCGGGCGCGCTGGATGTCGGCGCGGGGGATCGCGCGGCCGTGCTGATCGAGGATGTCCACCATCAGAACCGCACCCCGATGGCCCGACGGGACGGCCGCGGATTGAGCAGCAGGCCGCGCGCTTGCAGCTCGGCTTCGAGCGACGCGATCCAGGCGCGGAGCTGGGCGAGGTCGGCGGGCGTGCGGGTCACGGACTTGGCGCCGTCGCCTTGGCTGTAGGACACGGACGTGACCAGGTTGCCGGTGACGAGCTGCTGCCAGGCGGTTTGCGCGGACAGCAGCCAGGCCTGCAGGGTGATGGTGGCGACGGTGGACAGGTTCACGGGGAAACCTTGACGGTTTGCGCCGGGAACACCCGATCAGGGACCGCTACTGGCAAACTTGTTTCCAACTTGTTTACCGCCCGTCTGCCGGCGCAGCGCCCGGCGCGGCCAAGCCGCGGTCCTGCAACTCGGTTTCCAGCGAGTGCAGCCAGGCGACCAGGCCGACGACCTGCTGGGACGGACGGTTCTGCAGGACGGCTTGATCCAAGGGCGTCGCCACAACTGGCACGACCTGCGGCTGGAAGGGCGCGGACACCTGGTAGCTGTTCAGCATGGTCTGCGCGGCGATGGCCTGCGCGTGCCAGTTGAGCAGCGTGGCGTTGTCAATAGCGGCGAAGGTCATGCGGGGGCTTTCAGGACAGATCGAAAAGATCGGACTGGCCCGGCCTGGGCCAGTCGCGGAGCGACAGTCCGAGATCAGGCGGCGGGACATGACGGGCTTGGCGCAGGGAGTTGGCGAAGCCGTGGATGGCCTTGGCCACCCTGATCGCCTCTTCCAGGTCGCCATTGAGGTCGGCCAGGAGCTGCTCATTGCGCAGCGCGAGATTGAGCGCCAGTGCCGGCCCGGGATCGGCGTCCACCACGTCGAAGGTGCCCGGCCCCCACATCACGTCGCGCGGCACGCCGGGATGGTTGCAAGCCAGGGACACCCAGTCGGCGCGCAGCGTGGGCGGGATGTCCTCGGGGTGCTGGCCCGGGCGCATCCCGTAGGGAATCAGGCGGAACGGCTCGTTCGTGCGTGGCAGATAGATGGTGAGAGGCAACTCGCGCAAATCCTGCGGATTTCTGCTGGGCAGACTTGTTTACAACTTGTTTGCCACTGGTCACGCCATCCGGCTGGAACGCGACCGCGGGCCGCTGCTGACCGACACCATGGCCGCGGAGGCCGGTGCAGACGGCGCGGAGATCGGGGCGAGCTGCACCGGGCCGGGCGGCACCGGGGCGGTCTCGATTTGTTGCGTGGTCGCGTTTCCGGGGCTGGGAGGGGTCGTCAGCGGCTTTTCGGCGTCGCCCGGGGTGATGACGCCGGAATTGGCGTCCCAGGGGGCAAACCACGCCCTGGGCGCGTCCCAGCGCAATCTGGGCAGTCCGTGCAGGTGGGCCAGCACGTGGGCGCCGACCATCAGGTCCATGGCCTCGTTGCGGGCGCCGCCGGCGGCCTTGGACCATGCGCCCTTGGCCGAGCGGGTCTCGGCCACGAGCTGCTCGAAGAAGCGGTGCGGCGGGGCGTCGGAGCGGACACCTGGAGCCAGGTGGTCGCCGCGCAGGCCTGCGGGCACGTGCCCCGCCCAGGAGCCGCCGTCGGCGC
>CAXTTB010000342.1:0-1841 GCA_964246905.1 uncultured Acetobacteraceae bacterium
GCGCCAGCCCGGCCCCCGCGCCCAGCAAAGCGCCCGCGCCCGCGCCCTCGCCGATCGTCTGGTTGAAGCGCGCGTTGGACTGGCGGAGCTGGTTCTCCGCCGGGCTGAGGGTGGGGTCGTAGCCGCCCGTGGCGCACCCGGCGAGCAGGAGTGCCGCGGAGACCACAACGGCGACCGGACGCAGGCGAAGCCCAGAGAGCGCACACCACCAGGACACCATGCAACGCTTCTCCAAGCACCGGAACCCTGCAAGCGTAGCATGGGCGCCGCCGCAGCCGATAGTTGCGAAGTGTCAGAATCCCTATGACTTCGGCGCCGCCCCGTCCATCGGCAGGTCCGCCTCCCATCCGCCGCCCAGCGCCTTGTACAGGGCCACGAGGTCGGCCGAGACCGTCGCGGTGCTGTCGGAGAGCTGCTGTTCCGCCGCCAGCATCGTGCGCTGCGCCGTCAGCACCTGCAGGAAGTCGGTGAGGCCCTGGCGGTACTGGTCCTGCGCCAGGTTGAAGGCGCGGCGGCTCTGCGCCACCTGCTCCGCCAGGCGGACGCGCCGGCGCTGCTCCGCCGTGTAGGCGATCAGGGCGTTGTCCACGTCGGTGAAGGCCTGCAGCACGGTCCGCTGATAGGCGACCGCCGCCTCCTGCTGCTGCGCCTCGCGCAGCGCCAGGGTGCCGCGCAGCCGCCCGCCCTCGAAGAGCGGGATGGTCAGGCTCGGGCCGTACGAGTAGGTGCCGGCGGAGAAGCCCAGGTTCCTCACCTGCAAGGCCTGCAGCGCCACGCTGCCGGAGAGCGTCAGCTTCGGGTAGAAGTCCGCCTTCGCCGTGCCGATGTCGGCGGTCGCGGAGTGGAGCTGCGCCTCCGCCTGGCGGATGTCCGGGCGCCGCCGGGCGAGTTCGGACGGCAGGCCGACCGGGACGCGGGGCGGCACCGGCGGCACCGGCTTGGGCGGCGACAGCTCCGCCTGCAGCGCCGCCGGCGGCATCCCGAGCAGCAGGCCGATGGCGTTGATCCCCTGCGCCTCCTGCTGCTCAAGCTGCGGGATGGTGGCGGCGGTGGATTCGAGCTGCGCGCGGGCGTTGGCGACATCGAGGTCGGTGGCCAGCCCGCCGCGGGCGCGCTCCGTGGTGAGGCGCACGCTTTCCTGGGCCGCCGTGATGTTGTCGCGGGTGATCCGCAGCGTGTCCTGGGTGCCGCGGAGCTGCATGTAGTCGCGCGCCACCTCGGCGATGGAGGACAGCAACTGCGCCCGCTGCGCCTCCGCCGAGGCGACCAGCGCGGCGTCGGCGCTTTCCACGGAGCGGCGCACCCGGCCCCACAGGTCAAGCTCCCACGACGCGTCGAATCCGCCCTGGAACAGGTCGAAGGCGGGGATGGCCGTAGGACCGGCCACGCTGCTGGGGAAGGCCCCCTGCCGCCCGCCGAGGCCGTTCGACTGCGCGCCGGGCGAGCTGCTGCCGCCGCTGCTGCTGCCGGGACTGACCAGGCTGACCACGCCCTGCTTGCTGAGGAGCTGGCGGGTGTAGGAGCCGTTGCCGTTGAGCTGGGCGAACTGGTCCGCCCCGGCGACGCTGCGCTGCGCCCGGCTCTCCGCCAGCCGGACGGCCGAGGTCCGCACGTCCAGGTTCCCCGCCGCGACCCGGCGCACGAGGCCGGTCAGCACCGGGTCCTTGAAGCGCGTCCACCATTCGGCATCGACCGGCTCGGCGACGGGCATACTGGCCTCGAGCCGCGCCGGGTTGGGGCGTGCGGTGAACCAGGAGGCGGGGGACCACAGGCTCGGCTGCTGGAAGTCAGGGCCGACGGTGCAGCCGGCCAGCAGCAGCGCCGTGATCGGCAGGAACTTA
>CAXTTB010000342.1:1941-3396 GCA_964246905.1 uncultured Acetobacteraceae bacterium
TTAATGGCCACCCGCGGGAGCCCCTTTCGGCAGGTTGGGAAGGAACAGCACGAGCGGCGCCGCCAGGAGCGAGACGACGGCCAGGATCGTGAACACGTCGAGGTAGCTGAGGATCGTCGCCTGGGTCTGCACGGCCTGGCTGATCGGCCCGAGCGGCACGCCGAAGCCGTAGCCGTTGTAGGGCGTCACGTGCTCGGCCAGGCGGGCATGGTGGAACTGCCCGCGCCATTGCAGTTGCGTGGTGGCGATGGACACGCCCCAACTGCCGCCCAAGTTCCGCATCAGGTTGATGATGGCGCTGGCGTCGCTGTTCTTGTCGGGCGGCACCCCGGTGAACTGCACGGCCGACAGCGGGATGAAGATGAACGGCAGCCAGAACACCTGCAGCATCCGGGAGATCGAGACGTTCCAGAACGAGATGTTGATGTCGAGGCCGGAGGCGTAGTTGAGCGCCCCCGCCGTGCCCAGCAGCGCCGAGAAGATCAGCCATTTCGGCTGGATCAGCCGCCCGGTGACGACGCCCGCGAGCGGCATGATCACAAGCGACAGGATGCCGCCCAGCCCAAGCGTCAGCCCCGCCGTCGTCGCGTCGTAGCCCAGCAGCTCCTGCGTCAGTTGCGGCAGGAGCTGCGTCGTGGACACGATGATGAGGCCGAACAGGAACATGACGACGTTGCTGATGGCGAACGCCGGCGCCCGGAGCAGGCGCAGGTTCATCACGGGCTGCGGATGCACCAGCTCCCAGATGACTAAGCCGACCAGGCTGGCCGCCGAGACCAGGCTGAGCGTCAGGATGAAGGGGGAGCTGAACCCGTCCTCCCGCTCGAAGCGGTCCAGCACGACCTGCAGCGTGCCGAAGCCGAGCGCCACCAGGGCGAAGCCGAGGTAGTCGATCTTGAGGCCCCGGGCCAGCAGCCGGCGGCGGTCCGCCTGCACGAGGGGCGAGTCATAGACGAACAGCCAGGTGAGCGCCATCGACAGCGCGCCGAACGGCAGGTTGATGAGGAACACCCAATGCCAGGAGTAGGCGTCGGTCAGCCAGCCGCCGAGCACCGGGCCTATCGCCGGCGCGGTGACGACGGTGAAGCCGTACAGGGAGAACGCCAGCGCCCGCTGCTTGGGCGTGAAGCTGTCGGCGAAGATGGACTGCTCGGTGGGCGCGAGGCCCCCGCCGCCCAGGCCCTGCAGCACCCGGAACAGCAGCATCATCGGCAGCGTGGTGGCGAACGCGCAGGCGACGGACGCCACGGTGAACAGCGCGACGCAGCCCATGTAGAAGCGCTTGCGCCCCAGCACGTTGGACAGCCAGCCGCTGATCGGCAGGATGATCGCGTTGCTGACCAAGTAGCTGGTGACGATGTAGGTGCTCTCGTCCTGCCCGGCGGCGAGGCTTCCCGCGATGTGGCGCAGCGCCACGTTGGCGATGGTGGTGTCCAGCACCTCCATGAACGTCGC
>CAXTTB010000342.1:3496-4567 GCA_964246905.1 uncultured Acetobacteraceae bacterium
AGGTCGTCGCGGGCCATCAGCGCACCGTGACGCGCGGCGTCGCCGACATGCCCGGCGCCATCCGGCAGCGGGACAGGTCCTGCTTCTCGTCGAAGTTGATCCGCACCGGCACGCGCTGCACCACCTTCACGTAGTTGCCCGTCGCGTTCTCCGCCGGCAGGCTGCTGAACACCGAGCCGGAGCCGGCCTGGAAGCTGTCCACCCGGGCGGCGATGTCGAGGTCGGGGCAGGCGTCCACCCGCACGCGCACGGGCTGGCCGGGCTGCATCAGCGCCAACTGCGTTTCCTTGAAGTTCGCCGTCACCCAAAGCCGGTTCGGCACCACCGCCAGCAGCGACTGCCCGGGGTTCACGTAGTTGCCGAGATCGACCGTGCGCTTCGTCACCTGTCCGTCCGCGGGCGCCGTGACGTGGGTGTAGGAGAGCTGCAGCCGCGCGTTCTCGATGGCGACGTCCGCCTGCTTCACGCTGGACACGGCGGCCTCCACCGCGGCGCGCTGCGCCTCGACCTGCGCCTTCGCCGCGGCCACGGCCTGCCGGTTCGCGTCGAGCCGCGCCTGGGCGGACCGCACGGTGGAGTTGGAGGTGTCGAGCTGCTGCTTGGTGATCGCCTTGGGATCGACGGAGCGGTAGCGCGCGAGGTCCTGCTGCGCCTGCTGCAGGTCGGCCTCCGTCACCCGGACGTTCGCCGCCGCCTGGTCCGCGTTCGCCTGCTGCAGGCCGACCTGCGCCCGCGCCTGATCCGCCTGCGCCGCCGCCTGCACCCGCTGCGCCGCCGCCTGGTCGAGCCGGATCTGGTAGTCCCGGGGGTCAAGCTCCACCAGCACCTGGCCGGCCTTGACCTGCTGGTTGTCCTCGAAGGCGATCCGGGTCACGCGGCCCGGCACCTGCGCCGCGATCTGCGAGATGTGGCCGTCGATGAAGGCGTCGTCCGTGCTTTCGAAGTGCCGGGCGTGCAGCCAGTACAGCACCCCGGCGACGGTGAGCGCCAGGAGGACCAGCAGGCCCACGGCCCAGTACAGCAGCTTCTTCCAGCGCGGCATCGGCGCCTTCTCGGGCGCATGGCCCTCGC
>CAXTTB010000343.1:0-4552 GCA_964246905.1 uncultured Acetobacteraceae bacterium
CGATCCAGGACTGCAAGGACCCTGCTGGCGGCCCTGGATCGCCGCGTCGCTGCGCCCCTCGCAATCCGACACGAAAGCAAGGACGTGGGCTTTGAGGCTTCCGAGGCCGGGATAGTGGAACGCCTTGATGGTGCGGTTCGGCCATTGGTCCAGGAGTGATGGGGCTTGGTCGGCCTGTGCTCTCTCCCATGTTCGGCGCGAACCAAGCGGTTCCGCCTTGGACACGGGGTCGATGGCCGGGACCATGTTGAGCGTGCCTTGGGCGAGGCGCAGTGCGCCGATGTCGCGGCGTTCCAGGCATCGGTGCAGGCTCGGGCGGGTGAGCTTGGGGATGCTGTCGCGCAGGTAGCCCAGCGGCAAACGCTTCGCGGTTCCACGAGCACGTCATCGAGCGGCAGGAGAGTCCTGCGGCGGAAGCGGCTGGCCAAGGTGCCCGTCGCCTCTTGCAACGCCTGGAGCTCGGCTCGAGCTCGCGGCGCCGTCCGGGCTGAGCCGTGAAGACGGCCTGCCACGGCGCTTCCTCTCCCTCCCGGGTCAAAGTAGCGTCACGACTCCCCGGGACCAGACAGCTAGTCCGCCGCCTCCGGCAGCTTCGCCGCAGGCGCCACGCGGGTCACGGTCCGTAGCGTCACGAACTCCTCGGCGCTGGTGGGGTGGATGCCGACCGTGCGGTCGAAGTCCTGCTTGGTGGCGCCGGCGACCAGCGCCACGCCGATGCCCTGCATCATCTCCGCCACGTCGTCGCCCAGCATGTGCACGCCCATCACCCGCTGGCTCGCCTGGTCCACGACCATCTTCATCAGCGTCTTGCGCGGACGGCCCGACATGACGTGGCGCATCGGGGTGAAGTGCGCGACGTAGATGTCCATGGCGCCGTGCCGCACCGCCTGCTCCTCCGTCAGGCCCACGGTGGCGAGCGGCGGGTTGCTGAACACGGCGGTCGCCACCGGGTCGAGCGCCCAGGTGCGCGGACGGCCCGGCCCGTACAGGCGGTCCGCCAAATGGTGTCCCTCCGCAATGGCGACGGGCGTCAGGTTCAGCTTGTTGCTCACGTCGCCCAGCGCGAAGACGTGCGGCTGGCTGGTGGCGTTGTGCGCGTCCACGATCACGGCGCCCCGGCTGTCGGTCGCGACGCCCGCCGCCTCCAGGCCGAGGCCCGCGGTGTGCGGCGCCCGGCCCACGGCGAAGAACACCAGGTCGGCCTCGATGACATGGCCGTTGCTCAAGGTGACGCGCCTCGCGTCGCCGGACGCCTCGACCCGGTGCACGGTCTGCGTCGGGTGCAGGCGCACACCTTGCTCGGTGACGCCGTGGGCCAGCGCCTCCCGCAGGTCGTGGTCGAAGCCGCGCAACGGCAAGGGCGCGCGATACACGACATCGACCTCGGCGCCGAGGCCATGGAAGATGCCGGCGAACTCCATGCCGATGTAGCCGCCGCCGACCATCACCACCCGGCGCGGCAGGGCCGGCAGCTCGAAGGCCTGATCGGAGACGATGCCGAGGTGCATCCCCTCGATGGGCGGCTGGATCGCCGGCATCCCGCCGGTCGCGATGACGATCCGCTCCGCCGTCACCGTCCGCCCGCCGACACGGAGCGCGTGCGGCCCGGCGAGCACGGCCCGCGCCTCGTGCCGGGTCACGCCGCTGCCGTCCAGCATCCGGACGTAGATGCCGTTCAGCCGCAGGATCTCCTTGTCCTTGTGGGCGATCAGCGCGGCCCAGTCGTGCACGCCGGGCGAGGCGTCCCAGCCGAAGCCGCGCGAGTCCTCGGCGAGCCGCCCGTACTCGGACGCCTGCACCATGATCTTCTTCGGCACGCAGCCGACGTTGACGCAGGTGCCGCCCCAGCGCGCCTCCTCCGCGATGCCCACGCGCGCCCCGTGCCCGGCGGCGATGCGGGCGCAGCGCACGCCGCCCGAACCGCCGCCGATGACGAACAGGTCGTAGTCATAGGTCGCCATGGGTCAGGCCCCGATCCCGCCGAGCGCCAGGTACTTGATCTCCAGGTAGTCCTCGATCCCGTACTTGCTGCCTTCCCGCCCGAGGCCGCTCGACTTCACGCCGCCGAACGGCGCGACCTCCGTCGAGATGATGCCCTCGTTGCAGCCGATGATGCCGTATTCCAGCCCCTCCGCCACGCGGAAGATGCGGCCCACGTCGCGGGCGTAGAAGTATGCGGCGAGGCCGAACTCGGTGTCGTTGGCCATCTCGATGGCCTCCGCCTCCGTGGAGAAGCGGAACAGCGCCGCCGCCGGGCCGAAGGTCTCCTCGCGGAAGATGTCGGCAGTGCGGGGGACCTCGGTCAGCACGGTCGGCTGGAAGAAGAAGCCGCCCAGCTCGTGCCGCGCGCCGCCCATCACGACGTGGGCGCCGCGGCCCACCGCGTCCTTGATGTGCGCCTCGACCTTCTCGACCGCCTCGGCGTTGATCATGGGTCCCTGGGTGACGCCCTCCTCCATGCCGTTGCCCACCTTGAGTGCGGCGACGGCGGCCTTGAGCTTCCCGGTGAACGCCTCGTACACCCCGTCCTGCACCAGCAGGCGGTTGGCGCAGACGCAGGTCTGCCCGGCGTTGCGGAACTTGCTGGCGATGGCGCCCACCACGGCGGCGTCGAGGTCCGCGTCGTCGAACACGATGAACGGCGCGTTGCCGCCCAGCTCCATGCTCGCCTTCTTCACCGTGGGCGCGATCTGCGCCAGCAGCTTGGACCCGACCTCCGTGCTGCCGGTGAAGCTCAGCTTGCGGACCAAGGGGTTGCTGGTCAGCTCGCCGCCGGTCTCCCCGCTCGGCCCGGTGATGACGTTGCACACGCCCTTTGGCATCCCGGCGCGCTCCGCCAGCACGGCGAGCGCCAGGGCGGAGAACGGCGTCTGGCTCGCCGGGCGGATCACCCCGGTGCAGCCGGCGGCCCAGCCCGGCCCGGCCTTGCGGGTGATCATCGCCGCCGGGAAGTTCCACGGCGTGATCGCGGCGAACACGCCGATCGGCTCCTTGGTGACGATGATCCGGCGGCCGTGCTGCGGCTGCGGGATGGTGTCGCCATAGACCCGCTTGCCTTCCTCGGCGAACCACTCGATGAAGGACGCGGCATAGGCGATCTCCCCCCGGCTCTCGGCCAGCGGCTTGCCCTGCTCGGCGGTCATGATGAGGGCCAGGTCGTCCGTGTTCTCGATCATCAGCGTGAACAGCCGGCGCAGGATGGCCGAACGCTCCTTGGCCAGCATGGCGCGCCAGGCCGGGAAGGCGCGGGCGGCGGCCTCGATGGCCTGCCGCGTCTCGCCCGCGCCGAGCGCCGGCACCTCGCCGATCACGGCGCCGGTGGCGGGGTTGCGGACCGGGAGCGTCCTGCCGCTCTCGGCCTGCACCCATTGGCCGTCGATGCAGCAGGCCTGGCGGAACAGGCTGGGGTCCTTGAGCGGGAGCGGCGCGGTGGGGTTCAGCATGGGGGTCCTCCGTTTGCACGGAAGATAGGCGTCCTGCGCGCCGATGTCAGCCGGGGCCGGCCCGTCAGCGCGCCTTGGCCCGCGCCGCCCGGAAGGCCGCCGCGCGTCCGGGCTTCTCCACCTGCTGCGCCCGGCCGAACGCCATCGCGTCCGGCGCCACGTCCGCCGTCACCACGCTGCCCGCGGCAACGAAGCTGCCGTCGCCCAGCGTGACGGGCGCCACCAGCACCGCCGACGTGCCGACGAACGCCCCGGCGCCGATGGTCGTGCGGTGCTTGGCGAAGCCGTCGTAGTTGCAGGTGATGGTGCCGGCGCCGATGTTGGTGCCGGGTCCCACCGTGCTGTCGCCCAGGTAGCTCAGGTGGTTCGCCTTGGCCCCCGCGCCGAGCAGCGTCGCCTTCAGCTCCACGAAGTTGCCGACATGCGCGTCCGCCGCCACCACGGTGCCGGGACGCAGCCGGGCGTAGGGGCCGATCCGCGCGCCGGGGCCGACCTCGCAGCCTTCCAGGTGGCTGAACGCGCGGATCTCGGCGCCGGAGGCGACGCGGACGCCGGGGCCGAACACCACGTGCTGCTGCACCACCACGTCGGGCGCGAGAACCGTGTCGGCGCTGAGGAACACGGTGTCCGGGGCGGTCAGCGTGGCGCCGCCGTCCATCGCGGCCCGGCGCAGCCAGCCCTGCACCGTCGCCTCCGCCTCCGCCAGCTCGGCGCGGGAGTTGACGCCGCGCAATTCCTCGAACGGCGCCTCGACGGCGATGACGCGCCGCCCCTCGCCGCGGGCCAGCGCCACGCAGTCCGGCAGGTAGTACTCGCCCGCAGCACCCGGCCGCACCGCCCGCAGCCAGCGGAGCATGTCGGCGGCACGGGCGCACAGCACGCCCGCGTTGCACAGCCGGACCGCGCGCTCCGCCTCCGTCGCGTCGGTCCATTCCACGACGCGCTCCACCTCGTCGCCGCCTCCCGTCAGCACGCGGCCGTAGCGCCCGGGATCGGCGGGGCGCATCGCCAGCAGCGCCAGGGCCACGTCCCCGGCCCGCCGCCGCTCCAGCAGGCGCCGCAGCGCCGCATCCCGTGGTGGTGCAGGCGGAGCGGCTGGGCACCGCCCA
>CAXTTB010000344.1:0-4542 GCA_964246905.1 uncultured Acetobacteraceae bacterium
CGCCCACCGCCCGGGGGCCCCGGCCGCGCCGGCGCGGGCGGGGCCGGCCATAGGTCTTGGACACGCCCTGCATCACCAAAACGGGCGGCCCCTCGGCCAAGGGGGCGGCGGCGATGGCGCGCGAGAGCGGCGGCACGGCGGCGATCAGGGCGCGGGTGTAGGGGTGCCGCGGCCGCCGCAGGATGTCCGCCGCCGGGCCTTGCTCGACCACCCGCCCGGCCTGCATCACGGCGATGCCGTCCGCGATGTCCGCCACCACGCCGAAGTCATGGGTGATGAACAGCACCGCCATGCCGCGGCGGCACGCTCGGCATCGTGGGGGAGAGCGGGTCCGGCAAATCGACGCTGGCGCGCTGCATCGTCCGCCTGCTGGAGCCGGAGGCCGGCAGCATCCGCCTGGACGGCACGGACCTGCTGCGCCTGCCGCGCCGGGAGATGCGGCGGCAGGCGGCGCGGGTGCAGATGGTGTTCCAGGACCCGTTCGCCTCCCTGAACCCGCGCCGCCGGGCCGGGGACCTGGTGGCGCAGGGGCCGATGCTGCACGGCGTGAGCCGGGCGGAGGCGACGGCCCGGACGCGGGAGCTGTTCGCGCTGGTGGGCCTGGCGCCGGACGCGATGGACCGCTTCCCGCACGAGTTCTCCGGCGGCCAGCGCCAGCGCATCGGCCTGGCGCGCGCCCTGGCCCTGCGTCCGAAGGTGCTGGTGGCGGACGAGGCGGTCTCCGCGCTCGACGTGTCCGTGCAGGCGCAGGTGCTGCGCCTGCTCGCCGACCTGCGCGCCCGGCTCGGCCTGTCGGTGATCTTCATCACCCATGACCTGCGGGTGGCGGCGCAGGTCTGCGACCGCGTGGCGGTGATGCGCGCGGGCGCCGTGGTGGAGCATGGCGACGCCGCCACTGTGCTGGGCAGGCCGCGGCACGCCTACACGCAGGCGCTGATCGCCGCGGTGCCGGGGCGCGGGTGGACGCCGCCGGGCTGATGCCGTTGGCCGGCACACGCGCACGCAGCCTGCCGCAAGGTGCGTCAGGCTGCGTGCCGCTGGTGTCGCGCGCCGGGGTTGGGGGGCGGGGGCGCGCCAAAAGAGACTCATCCCGGCGGCGGTTTACCGATGATTCAGGGGGCAACAGCCAAGCCGGCCGGTATGGCGTCAGCGGTCCAAGGCGCTGGCTTCGTCGCCGTCGCCTCCTGACTCTTCCGAGGCATGTTCGAACCACTCGTCCTCCGATGGCTCGGTCGTCGTGTCGGTCAGGAGCTGGATCATGGCCGGGACTTTCCGCCCGGCCAGGATCGTCACCTCGGCGAAGCCGGGGGAGAAGCCGTCGGCCTCGGCCCGGAGCAGGTAGCGTCCGGGAGACAGCCCGGCGAGGACGAACACGCCGTCGAACCCGGTCTCCGCGGCGATGTCGGGCCGCGAGGGACCGCTCTCGACCACCGCCGTGGCGCCGGCGACCGGGTGCCCCTTGGTGTCGGACACCCGCCCGCGGACGCTCCCTGTCTGCCCGTTCGCGATTGCGGCCAACTCAGATCCCGCCCCCTTCCTGCCGCCATTTCTCCAGGTTCGCGAAGACCTGCCGGGTGATCCGGGTGGCGCTGTTGGCGTTGGCGCCGCCGTTGGTGTGGAAGCCCACGACGGTCCGCTTCCCGTTCCGGTTCACCCAGACCGGGCTGCCCGACTGCCCGCCGAAGCTGTCGTTCGTGTAGTAGATGACGTTCTTCGTCGCCTTCGCGCCCTTGCGGCCATGGTACCACATGGTCCTGCGCGGCGTCTTGTCGGCCGGGTAGCCCGCGAGGTTCAGCTTGGCGCCCTGGATCACGCCGTCGGCCAGCACGCCGTAGGCGAAGGCGGTGGGCTGCGGCATCGACCAGCCCTGGGGCATGATGATGACGCCGTAGTCGCAGATGCGCTTCTTGCCGACCGTCCAGCCCTGGACCGAGCTGAACGAGGTCGCCTTGGCCATCGGGACGGGCAGCACGGTGCCGTCGCGGCCGGGGCTGACCTCGATCTCCTGCGGCCAGCCTCCGTAGTCGTGCATGAAGACGCAGTGGCCGGCGGTCGCGATGGTGCGCCTGCCGATCAGGAAGCCGGTCCCCTGGAAGAAGCCGCTGCCGACCGCGGGCTTGATCCGCAGGTGGCAGATGCGGTTCCACGGCACCCCGGTCGTCGGGTTGATGCGGACCCGGTCGTCGGGACCGAACACCGACTCCAACGTGCTGACCGTTTCGTCGAGCGTTTCCATCTGCGTTTCCAGCTCGGCCTCCGTCAACGCCGGGCCTCCCGCCGCTTCCCGCTTGATGGCGGGAGCGGCGGCGCCGGCCTGCAGGAGCTGCGGCGGAAGGCTGAGCTGCGGCGGCAGCCGGAGCTTGCGGAGGCGGGCCAGCAACCGGGCGTGCTTGGTTCGGGCCGCGGCGCTCTTGAGCGCGCTGGTCCCGAGCTGCGTAACGCCTTGCACCAGTATGGGGATCAACGGCTTCAGCAAAGGAAGCAGGAACCCGAAGAACTCCTGCGGCCCGTTCTCCGCGGCGCCCTTGGTGGCGGAGGAGGCGTCGGCCAGGGTCTCCTCGGCGGCTTCGTCGCTTGTCTCGGCATCGCTGGACTCGGCCGCCGACTCATCCCAGCCCGGGGCCGCCTCGAACAGCCCGGCGATCGTGTCGAGAATCCCCTCGGGCGCCGCCTCGTCCGCGGCTCCGCTCCCCGGCGACGCCTGGCTGGCAGCGGCGTTCGAGACCGGCGAGTGGTCGCCGACGGCCTCCGTCTCCGACTGCCCCTCTTCCGGCGTGGAGGCCTCCGAGGCCTCGGAAGGCGGGGCGCTTTCGCCGCCGCCGCTCTCGATGGACTCCATGTCGAGGCCAGCCTCTTGCGGAACGTTGTGGACGCCATTCGCCTTCACGCCGGGCGGAGCCGTTTGCGCTTCTGACATCTGCCTTCTCCCTGTTTTATTGCTGACTGCGTTTTATGGTCGATGGTTTTCAGTCAATTTTCCTCAGACGGCGTATTTGCGCCGGGTCGCACGCTTCCAGTTTCAGCTTGTGGTATCTCAAGCTGACAGAACGAATACTGTACCGATTAAGCTCGGCAACTGTCTAAAGCTGCCTATTGGCATCAGTTACGGAAGCCGTCTCTTTAAACTGCAAATGCGCGAGGACTTCAACGATCATAAATGAGATCACGGTAAGGTGTACTTGACAAAATATGTTCCGCACCGCGTTCGCCATGGCTTCAAGCCGGGGCAAAGCGTCCAGGCACGAAGAACGGCGTGTCCTGCAGCTCCGGCTCGGCGAACGCTTCCAGCGCCCGGCGGACATGGGCGATGTCTTCGGCGAAGAAATGCGCCGCCACCGCGTGGGCCAGGCGCTCCGCCCCGGCGGACACGCCCGGGATGTCCGACGCGATGGCGCCGAGGCTGGCGAAGGCGGCGTGGTTGAAGGCATGGATGCGGGACAGGCCGGGGCAGGCGCCGGGGACGCGCTCCGTCAGCTCGAACCCGTCGCCGAGCCAGGGGAAGCGGTCCAGGCCGGGGCGCTCAAGCCCTTCGGGCGGCTCGTAGCGGTCGGCCCAGGCGGCGACGGCGCCGGCGACGCCCGCAAGCTCCGGCGCCTGCCGCAGGTCGATGTCGAACCCGGTGCCCAGGATCAGGAAGTCGGCCTGCGCCGTGCCGCCATCCGGCAGGAGGAGGCGCACGCCACCCCCCGACCGCACGGCGCCGCGCAGCGCCGTGCCGAAATGGATGCGGAACCCGGCCTGGCGGCCCGCTTGGCGCAGCGTGCGCAGCACCGTCTCGTGCGGCGGCGGGGCCTGCAGGTCGTGCAGGTAGGCGAGGATGCGCCATTTCTCCGCAGGCGGCAGCCCGGCCCAGCCCTCGAAGAAGCCCGGCGTCGCCGAGCCGCGGCCCTTGTTGACCTGCGGCAGCTCCCGCCGGCGCACGTACATATCGACCCGGCGCGCCCCGTGCTCCAAGGCCGTGGCGGCGTTGTCCCAGGCGGACGGGCCGGCGCCCACCACCGCCACTGCGCGTCCGCGGAGCGCGCCGAAGTCGATGGCCTCCGCCGTGTGCGCCGCCCGGTCCGGCCACAGGGCACGGTCCACCCCGTCCGGCACGGAGAAGCCCATGGCCCCGCGCCCGCTGGCCAGCACCACGCGGCGCGCGTACAGGGTCCGCCCGACGCCCGCCTCGGTGACGCCCACCGCGACCAGCCCGGCGGACGGCGCGATGCGCCCCACGGCGACGCCGCTCCGGAGCGGCAGGCGGAGCACGGTCCGCACCCAGGTGAGGTAGTCCTGCCACAGCGCGTTCGGGATCTTCCCCAGGGCGTCCCAGGCGGCCGTGCCGAACCGGGCCTCGTGCCAGGCGCGGTAGGTCAGCGACGGGATGCCGAGGGCGATCCCGGGCAGGTGCTTGGGGCTGCGCAGCGTCTCCATGCGGGCGTAGGTGGTCCACGGGCCTTCCCGCCCCTCCGGCGCGCGGTCCAGCATGACGGCGCGGAGGCCCTTCGTCATCAGGGCCGCCGCCGCCGCGATGCCGTACATGCCGGCGCCCACCACGAT
>CAXTTB010000345.1:0-4530 GCA_964246905.1 uncultured Acetobacteraceae bacterium
GGCCGCGTGCCCTGCCGCCGCCACGGCGGTCCCTGCCGGCATCACGGCGGCGCAGAAGTCGGCCAGGAAACGCCCATAGAGCGCCGGGCCGTAGCCGAGCCGCCCGCGCGTCGATGCGCCGAAGCCGGGCCAGTCCAGGAGGGTGCAGGCGAAGCCCGCCGCCAGCCGGGACGCGAGCGGGCGCATCTCCTCCCGGCTCGACACCGTGCTGAACGCCGGCAGCAGCAGGACCGGCGGGCCGGCGCCCACAATCTCGAACGCCGCCTCGACCGGGCGTCCCTGCCAGGCCCAGGGGAACCGCCGCACGCCGGCGCTCACGCGCACGGGACGGTGCGGCCGTCTCCCATCTTGCCCGGGCCGGTCTTGCAGGGACCGCAGATGCCCGTCAGCTCGACCGTCCGCTGGTCGAGCGCGAAGCCGAGCCGCTGGCCGAGGTCCTCCGTCGCCGCCGCCGTCCGCTTGTCCTCCGCCTCCACCACGGAGCCGCACTGCCGGCAGATCAGGAACTGCACGGCGTGGGGGTGCTCCGGGTGGTCGCAGGCGATGAAGCAGCGGGTCGTTTCCAGCCGATGCACCAGGCCGTGCCCGACCAGGAAGTCGAGGCAGCGATAGACGCTGGCAGGCGTCACGGACGCATCCTCCGGGCGCAGCAGGTCGCGCAGCTCGTAGGCGGAGAGCGGGCGGCGGTGCTCCACCAGCTTGCCCAGCACGGCCCGGCGCTGCCGCGTCATCCGCCCGCCGCGCGTCCGGCAGATCGCTTCCAGCCCGTCGAGCGGGCCGGCCCCCGGCGTGTCGGTCATGGCAGGCTCCCCATCGCGTCCGCGTCTCATGGGGTTACTTGGCACCGCCGGGCCGGGTCCGGAAGGCCGCGTGCCCGGCAGGCCGGCACGAGGCGGCCTGCGGCGCCGGCCTCGCAGCCATGCCAATCACCGGAAGTCCCGACCTGTTGAGGCATTTCGTCCTTGTAGGGCGGGAAAGCGTCAGCGCCTCCCGCCATGGGCCAGCACCGCCCTGTGGCGGATGGCGCTGCGCTGATCCGCCCTACGCCGCCCGCAGCCAGACGCAGGCCATGATGTTCGGCAGTCGGCATCAATCCCTTCGCAACACGGCGTGACCAGCATGGAATATGCCGCTTGTGGCTTTGACCCTTGTCGCTTTTCACCTTATCGGTGTCAGTTTTTCCAATATGACTATCTTAAGTTGAAATATTTGTGAGGCAGCATTTGTTGATCGAGTCTGCCGATGCCTCCCCCGGTGCCGATCCGCCTCGCCCGCACAACTTCCCGATGATGTCCAGCCGGCCTGCAACAGACGTATTTCTGACCGAGCGCCCCCGTGGTCCCGCGGGCGGGGCGGGACGGGCAGCCTTGGCGTCCGAACTCCGGCCCGGGACCGCCGCGCCGCCGCGGGGCAGCCCGTGAACGACGGCGCGTCCGACGGCTTGCCTCCCGACGGCTTCCCCATCGTCGGGATCGGCGCGTCCGCCGGCGGCATCGAGGCGCTGGAGGGCTTCTTCCAGGGCCTGCCAGCCGCCCCCGGCCTCGCTGTGGTGATCGTGACGCACCTCAACCCCGAGCGCGAAAGCGTGCTGCACGAGATCGTCGCCCGCCGTACGGGCCTGCGCGTGCAGGTGGCGCGGGACGGCATGGCGGTCGAGGCGGACTGCGTCTATGTCATGCCGGCCGATGCGATCCTCAGCATCGAGCGGCGCCGGCTGCTGATCCGCCGGGCGAGCGCCAGCCACCGCGAGCGCAACCCGGTCGATATCTTCTTCAGCGCGCTCGCGGCCGACGTGGGCGAGCTGGCGGCCGGCGTCGTGCTGTCCGGCGGCAACGGGGACGGCACGCTCGGCATCAAGGCGATCAAGGAGCGCGGCGGCCTCACGCTGGCGCAGGTGGCGGACGGGCACGGGCCGCAATACCCGGAGATGCCGGACAGCGCCATCGCCCTCGGCGTGGTGGACCTCTCGCTGCCGGCGGACGCGATGGGCGCCAGGCTGGCCGAGCACGCCCGCTCGCTGCGCAGCCCCGAAGCGCCCGACGCGGAGCCGGACGAGGACGGCCAGCGGCAGGTCGCCGCCATCCTGCGCAGGCAGGTCGGCCACGACTTCGGCAACTACAAGAACAGGACGTTCATGCGCCGGGTGCGGCGGCGGATGCAGGTCAACCAGCGCGGCACGGTGGAGGGCTACGTCGAGCAACTGCAGCGCGACCCGCAGGAGGCGGCGGCGCTGTTCCGCGACCTGATGATCAACGTCACCAGCTTCTTCCGCGACGCCGACGCCTTCCAGGCGCTCGCCGCCCTCGTGGTGCCCAGGCTGTTCGAGGGGCGCGGGGCGGAGGACACGGTGCGCGTCTGGGTGCCGGGCTGCGCCACCGGGGAGGAGGTGTTCTCCATCGCCATCCTGCTGCGCGAGCACATGGACACCCTGGAGGCCACGCCGCGGGTGCAGCTCTTCGCCACCGACATCGACGAGCGGGCGCTGGCGGTGGCGCGGGCGGCGCGCTACCCGGCTCCCCTGCTCGACAGCGTGCCGCGGGAACGCCGCCGCCGCTTCTTCGTCCCGGACGGCGGCAGCTACGTGGTCAGCAAGGAGGTGCGCGACCTCTGCATCTTCTCCCCGCACAGCGTGCTGCGCGACCCGCCGTTCTCCCGCATCGACCTGGTGTCCTGCCGCAACCTGCTGATCTACTTCGGCCGCGACGCGCAGAGCCAGGCGGTCCCCACCTTCCACTACGCGCTGCGCCCCGGCGGCCACCTGTTCCTCGGCACGTCGGAGAACGTCGGCCAGTTCGACGAGCTGTTCGAGCCGGTCGAGAAGCAGCACCGCATCTACCGCCGCCGGGCGAACGCGACGCCGGGCCTGCGGCTGCCGCTCTCGGTCAGCGGCCTGCGCCCGGGCAACGCGGCCAGCCTGCCGCCGCGCCGGCCCGGCATGGGCGGCATCCTGCTGCGGCAGACCGCGGAGGCGCAGGTGCTGGAGCGGTTCGCGCCGGCCTACGTGCTGGCGAACCGCGACGGCGACGTGGTGTTCTACTCCGGGCGCACGGGCAAGTACCTGGAGGCGGCGCCCGGCGCCCCGTCCCGGCAGCTCATGGCCATGGCCCGCAAGGGGCTTCGCCTCGACCTCCGCACCGTGCTGCGCGACGCCGTGGACACCGGGCGCGCCGCCCGCCGCGAGAACGTCGCCGTGGAAAGCGACGACGGGCGGGTGCAGCTCGTCACCCTGACGGCCGAGCCGCTGCGGGGCGGCAGCGACGGCGAGCCGCTGTTCCTGGTGCTGTTCGCGGACGAGGGGCCGCTGCTGAGCCAGGAGGAGGCAACCGGGCGGCTGCACGCCATGCAGGACGGCGCCGCCGCCGACCTGGAACGCGAGATGCAGGAGATGCGCGACCGCCTGCAGTCGCTGGTGGAGGAGTACGAGACGGCGCTGGAGGAGCTCAAGTCCTCCAACGAGGAGCTGGTGTCGGTCAACGAGGAGCTGCAGTCCACCAACGAGGAGATGGAAGCCTCCAGGGAGGAGCTGCAGTCGGCCAACGAGGAGCTGCACACGGTCAACGCCGACCTGGGCGGCAAGATGGAGGCGCTCGACCACGCCCGCGCCGACCTGCAGAACCTGTTCGACAGCACGGACATCGCCACCGTGTTCCTCGACCGCGGCCTCAAGATCCGCAGCTTCACCCCGGCCGTGACCCGGCTGTTCAATATCCTGCCCGGCGACCGCGGGCGTCCGATCACCGACCTCGCCGGCCGCTTCAGCCTGCCGAGCCTCGATGACGACATCGCCGCCGTGCTGGCCGGGCAGGGGCCGGTCGAGCGGCGCGTCGGCCATCAGGACGGACAGACCCACCTGCTCGTGCGGCTCACGCCCTACCAGGGCAGCAACCGGAGCACGGAGGGCGTCGTGGTCACGGTGATCGACGTCACCAGCCTGACGCGCGCCGAGGCGCAGCAGCGGGTGCTGATCGCCGAGCTGCAGCACCGCACGCGCAACCTGCTGGCCGTGGTGCAGTCCATCGCGCAGCGGACCCTGGGCCAGGACGGGGCGCTGGACGACTTCCTGGCGCGGCTGTCCGCGCTGGGCCGGATGCAGAACCTGCTCGGGCGCGCGGCGGGCGAGCAGGTCGATCTCGGCGACCTGGTGCGCGCGGAGCTGCACGCGCTCGGCACGGCGGAGGACGGCAGGACGGCCATGGCAGGCCCGCCGGTGCCGCTCGACCTGGAGCGCGTGCAGACCCTGGCGCTGGCCCTGCACGAGCTGGCCACCAACGCCCTCAAGCACGGCGCCTTCAAGCAGCCGGACGGCCGGCTCATGGTCGCCTGGGCCGTCGAGCCGGATGGGCAGGGCGGGCGCCGCCTCGTGCTGGACTGGACGGAGAGCGGCGTTCCCATCCCGCAGGCGCCGACGCGCCGGGGCTATGGGCGCGAGCTGATCGAGCGCGCGCTGGCGTTCACGCTGAAGGCGAACGCGGCCCTGACGTTCGGGCGCGACGGCGTGTCCTGCCGGATCGAGGTGCCGCTCCCCCCGCC
>CAXTTB010000346.1:0-4524 GCA_964246905.1 uncultured Acetobacteraceae bacterium
GCAGCACCGCTTCCGCCAGCTTGGGCGCGGTCACGTCGGTGGCGGTGCCGGTGTAGCGCAGCGGGCGCCCGTCCTCCTGCTCGCAGCAGTGCCCGCGCATATGCACCCAGCGCAGCCTGCCGTCGGGGTGGAGCAGGCGGAACTCGTGCTCGTAGTCGGCGAGCGAGGCCAGCGCGTCCGCGCCGCCCCCCCCGGCCCCCCCCCCGGCGTGCGGGTGGATGCGGGCCGCCAGCTCCGCGAGCGGCACCCCGGCGGCGACGGCTCCGGGGTCGAGGCCGTAGAAGCCGGCGAAATGCCGGTCGGCGGCGATGGCGCCCGCGGGCACGTCCCATTCGAAGAAGCCGAGCAGGCCGGTCGCGAGCGCCAGTTGCTGCCGGTCCATGCTGGCGCGCAGCCGTGCCTCCGCGTCGCGCACGCCCGCGATGATGCGCAGGCGCTCCACCGCGGCGGCGATCAGGTTGGCGTAGCTTTGCAGGAAGGCCGTGTCGTCCTCGTTGAACGGACGCGGCTCGCGGCTGTCGATCTGCAGGATGCCGAAGGGCGGGCGGCCCTCGGCCCCGATGATGATGACGTTGGCGACCGCCTTGACGCCGTTGTCGGTCAGGAAGGCCGGGTAGCGGAACCGCGTCTCCGTGCCGATGTCGGGGGAGATCATCGGGCGGCCCGTCTTGAGGGCGTGGCCTTCGGAGGTGTCCTCCTGCACCGGCACCGTGACCACGCCGACCACACCCGGCTTCCAGCCGACGCCCGCGCGTGCCCGCAGGGTCCGCCCGTCCTCCAGCAGCTCCATGACCTTGGCGAGGTGCGTGCCGAGGGCGTCCCCCACCAGGCGGCACGCTTCCGTCAGGATGCCGTCCAGGTCCTCCGACCGGAGCGCATACTCGCCGAACCGGGCCAGGGTGGTCTGGTGGCGCAGCGCGCATTGGTGCGGGTCCCACCCCGGGCCGTTCACGGCGCGCGCCCCGCCCGGCGCCGCCCGGACTGTCCGGCCGAAGCGCCGCCACGTACCGCGGCAGGGGGTAGGCGGTCGGTCATGCGGCGCTCACCGGCACCTGGCTCGCGGCTCTGTCGGCAGCAGAGAATGCATCTCGATATCAGACCGACAGCGCGCTTTCAATCGTTTCGATCATGTCCTAGCTGGGGCGGGCGGCCCGGGCAGGGGCGGGCTGGCCTGCCGCGGGCGCGCGGACTATAGGCTGGCGGCGATGGGCCGGACGTGCGGCCGAATCCGAGGAAAAGGGGCAGGCATGGCCGGATTGCATGGGGACGGGCTGGCGGTCGGCTGGCCCGAGGGTGTACGCCCGCCCAAGACGCGGGCCTGAGCCGTGTCGGACATCCTGGCCCGCTGGATCGGGTCGTGCGTGCGCCATGCCTGGGTGGTGCTGCTGGCCTCGCTGCTGCTGGCCGGGGGCTGCGTCTGGCTCGCGCGGTCCCGGCTGGCGGTCTCCACCGACACGTCCCGCCTGTTCTCCGAAAGCCTGCCCTGGCGGCAGCACGGCATGGAGCTGCAGCGCGCGTTCCCGCAGAACGAGGACCTGCTGGTCGCCGTGGTGGACGGCGCGACGCCGGAGGAGGCGGAGGCGACCGCCGCCTCGCTCGCCGCCGCGCTCCGGACCGACACGGCGCACTTCAAGAGCGTGCGCCAGCCCGACGTGTCCCCGTACCTGGAACGCAACGCCCTGATGTTCCTGAGCCGCCCGCAGCTTTCGGCGCTCTTGGACCAGACCATCGACGCGCAGCCCTTCCTGGGCCAGCTCGCCGCCGACCCGAGCCTGCGCGGCCTGATGGGCGCGCTGTCGCTGATCGCCGACGGCGTGGAGGTGGGCCAGGCGAACCTCACGCCGTTCGAGCCCGCGCTCAAGGGTTTTCATACCGCCCTGGCCGCGGCGGCGGCGGACCGGCCGGAGCCGCTGTCCTGGGAGCGGCTGCTGGCCGGGCCGGTCGCGGAGCTGGCCGGGCAGTACCACTGCGTGCTGGCGCAGCCGAAGCTCGACTTCGGCGCGCTGGAACCCGGCGCCGTCGCGACCCAGGCGATCCGCCGGGCGGTGGCCGGGCTGGAGTTCGTGCAGCGCGGACGCGCCCACGTGCGCCTGACCGGCTCGGTCGCGCTGGAGGACGAGGAGTTCGCGACGGTCGCGCAGGGCGCCGTCGCCGGGCTGGTCGGCAGCGTGGTGCTGGTGGCCGGGCTGCTGTTCCTGGCGCTGCGGAGCTGGCGGCTGATCGTGCCGGTGCTGCTGACCCTGATCCTGGGCCTGCTGCTGACCACGGGGTTCGCGACGCTGGCCGTCGGCACGCTGAACCTCGTCTCCGTGGCGTTCGCCGTGCTGTTCGTGGGGATCGCGGTCGATTTCGGCATCCAGGTGTCCGTGCGCTTCCGCGAGGAGCAGATGCAGGCCGCGAGCCTGCCGGCGGCGCTGGACCGCACCGCGCGACGGGCCGGACGGCAGGTCATGGTGGCGTCCTGCGCCAGCGCCGCCGGGTTCCTCGCCTTCACGCCGACAAGCTTCGTGGGCGTGGCCCAGCTCGGCCTGATCGCCGGCGTCGGCATGTTGATCGCCTTCGCCTGCACCGTAACCGCGCTGCCCGCGCTGCTGCTGCTGTTCGCGCCGCGGGCCGGGACGGTGGAGATCGGCCTGCGCTGGCTGCGCCCGCTCGACGCGCCTATCGTGCGCTTCCGCAAGCCGATGCTGCTGACCTGCGCCATGCTGGCGGTCGCCGGCGCCGCGTCGCTGCCGCGCCTGGTGTTCGACAGCGACCCGCTGGACACCAAGGACCCCACGACGGAGGCGGTCCGCACGCTGCATTCCCTGATGGACGACCCGGTGGCCAACCCCTACACGATCGAGACCCTGGAACCGACCGTGTCCGACGCCGCCGGCATGGCGAAGCGGCTGAGCAGCCTGCCGCTGGTGGACAGCGTGCTGACGCTCCGCAGCTTCGTGCCGGAGGGCCAGGCCGAGAAGCTGCCGCTGATCGCCGACGCGGCGTCGCTGCTGGGACCGACGCTGGACGTGGATGCGGGGAGCGGACGTCCGGACGCCGCCGCCCTGCGCGAGGCCGCGCAGTCCGCGGCGGCCAAGCTGGACGGCGTGCGGGACAGGCTGCCGGCGGGCAGCACGCTTGCGGCGGTCGCCGGGGACCTCAAGGCGCTGGGGGCTGCGTCCGACCCCGTGCTGCTGGCCGCCGACGCCGCGCTGACCCGGTTCCTGCCGATGCAGCTCGACCGCCTGCGCCGGGCGCTCGGCGCGAAGGCGGTGACGGAGGCCGACGTGCCGCCCGACATCGCCGGCGACTGGGTGCTGCCGGACGGGCGCGCCCGGCTGCAGGCGGTGCCGAAGCGCAGCGTCATGGCGGGCGACGGCCTGCAGCAGTTCGTGGCGCAGGTGCAGGAGGTGGCGCCCGACGCGGCTGGTGCCGCGGTGTCCATCACCGCCAGCGCCAACACCATCGTGCGGGCGTTCCGTGCGGCGGCGATCTGGGCGCTGCTGGCGATCACGGTGATCCTGGCCGTGGCGCTGCGCCGGGTGGTGGACGTGCTGCTGGTGATGGCGCCGCTGCTGCTGTCCTCCATGCTGACGGTCCTGGCGGCGGTGCTGCTGCCGCTGCCGCTCAACTTCGCCAACATCATCGCCCTGCCGCTGCTGCTGGGCGTGGGCGTGTCGTTCAACATCTACTTCGTGATGAACTGGCGCGCGGGGCGCACGCATCCCTTGGGTTCGGCGACGGCGCGCGCCGTGCTGTTCTCCGCGCTCACCACGGCCACGGCCTTCGGCTCCCTGGCGCTGTCGCGGCATCCCGGCACGGCCAGCATGGGGGCGCTGCTGCTGCTCAGCCTGGGCTGCACGCTGCTGACCACGCTGCTGTTCGTGCCGGCGCTGCTGGCGCAGATGCCGCGCCGGGCCTGATGGAGCCTATGGGGGCTGGGCCGCCTGCCGCCACACGCCCGGGATGGCGTCCCACAGGGCGCGGTTGCCCGCCCGCACCTGCGGGCTGGGATGGGCGCTTTCCAGCACGCGCAACCCGGGAAGCACGGGACGCGCCCGCGCCGCGGTGCGGCCGACGAGCACCGCGGTGTGCAGCCGGGGCAGCAGGGCCAGGGCGTGCGGCAGTTCCTGTAAACCCGCTTCCCGCTCCGCCACTGTCACGGCGATGGTGCCGTTCCACCACGGGACGACGTTCCAGATGGCCGTCTCGCGCCGGGGCAGCCCGGCCTCCTGCATGAAGCGGCGCAGCGCCTTGGGGGTCTCGCCGGCGTTGTCCCGGCTGATGAAGCCGGTGTCCCCGCGGTCCGTCCGGGACGCCGCCGCCTGCGGACCGGGCTTCTCCATCAGGAACAGCACCTGCGCCTCCGTGCCGCCGTCCAAGGGGTCGAAGTCCGGCACGTCCGCGCCGGGGCGGCGCAGGCGGGCGGCGTAGGCGGCGAGGGGCGTCATGTGCGGCAGGGCCAGCAGGGCGCGGCGCTGCTGCCGGGCCGCCGGGTCGCGCAACGCGCCGGGGGGATCGAGGGGCGGCGGCAACATGGAG
>CAXTTB010000347.1:0-4514 GCA_964246905.1 uncultured Acetobacteraceae bacterium
CCAACCGCGGGGCGATCACCGCCTGCGTGATCCTGTCGGTGGTCATGCAGGCGCTCGACACCACCATCGCCAACGTGGCGCTGCCCTACATCCAGGGCAGCGTGGCGGCGAGCGCGGACCAGATCAACTGGGTCCTGACCTCCTACATCACCGCGGCGGCGATCATGACCCCGCCGTCGGGCTACCTGGCCGCGCGCTTCGGGCGCAAGCGGATGCTGCTGGTGTCCATCAGCGGCTTCGTCGTCGCCTCCGTGCTGTGCGGCCTCGCGGAGTCGCTGGTGCAGATCGTGGGGTTCCGCCTGCTGCAGGGCTTCTTCGGCGCGGCGCTGGTGCCGCTGTCGCAGTCCATCCTGCTCGACATCTACTCGGCGGAGGAGCGCGGGTCGGCCATGGCGCTGTTCGGCGTGTCCGTGATGGTGGGTCCGGTGCTCGGCCCGGTGATCGGCGGGTGGCTCACGGACAACATCAGTTGGCGCTGGGTGTTCTACATCAACCTCGGCATCGGCGCGGTGGCGTTCGCGGGCGTCAGCGCCTTCGTCACGGAGACCCGGGCGGACGCGCGCACCCGGCTCGACTGGCTCGGCTTCGGCGCGCTCAGCGTCGCCATCGCCGCCTTGCAGATCTTCCTGGACCGGGGCGAGCAGCTCGACTGGTTCTCCTCCGGCGAGATCGTGGTCGAGGCGCTGGTCGCGGCTTCTGCGTTCTACGTCTTCCTGGCTCACACCTTCACGAGCGACAAGCCGTTCGTGAACCCGCGCCTGTTCCTGGACCGTAACTTCGCCCTGGGCATCGTCTTCATCTTCATCGTCGGCATCACCTACCTCGCCTCCATGGCGCTGATGACGCCGTTCCTGCAGACCCTGATGGGCTATCCCGTGGTGACGGCCGGGCTGGTCATGGGGCCGCGCGGGATCGGCACGATGGTGTGCATGTTCGCGGTCGGCAAGCTGATCGGGCGGATCGAGATCCGCTGGCTGCTGCTGACCGGGCTGGGCCTCACCGCCTGGGCCATGTCCGACATGACGGGCTGGACCAGCAGCGTGTCGGAGGCGCGGATCGTCGCCACGGGCTTCGTCCAGGGCGCCGGGCTGGGCTTCCTGTTCGTGCCGCTGTCGGTGGTGACGTTCTCGACGCTCCCGGCGGCGTACCGCGGCGACGGGACGGGCCTGTACAACCTGTCGCGCAACATCGGGTCGAGCGTCGGCATCTCGGTCGTGACCGCTCTGCTGGCGGAGAACGTGCAGGTCAACCATGCCGACATCGCCGCCTACGTCACGCCGTTCAACCCGCTGCTGCACACGCCGGCGGTGGAGCAGGCGATGAGTCCCTACTCGGCGGCGGGCCGGGGATCGCTCGACGCGATGATCACCTCTCAGGCGACGATGATCAGCTACATGGACGATTTCAAGCTGATGATGCTGACCTGCCTGGTGGTGATGCCGCTCGTGTTCCTGCTGCGCCGGTCCGCCGGGCCGGTGGCGGTGGACCATTCCGCCGCGGTGGAGTGATCCGGACTGCGGAAGATCGTGACCTGCGCCTGGCTGCGGGCGGCGTAGAGCGGATCAGCGCAGCACCACCCGCCACAAGGCGACGCTGGGCCATGGCGGGAGGCGCTGAGACTTTCCCGCCCTACAAGGGCGACGCATACCAACAGCCGTTTGCTTCCATCGTTTCTGCATCGTTGCGAGGAGCGCAGCGACGCGGCGATCCAGGGCCGCCAGCAGGGTCCTTGCAGTCCTGGATTGCCGCGCCGCAAAGGCGGCCCGCAATGACGGGGAACAGTCAGAGCAAAGGGCCGTTGGTATTAGAGCGTATCCGTTGCAGGTCGATGTACCGGCCCCGCTCCAGGCGCTGTTTTTGCGAGCCGTCGTTTGGCTCGGTTGAAGCCACTTGACCCAAACATGCTCCAGCCGGGGCCGTCTTGCCGTGCGCTCAGTAGAACGGCCCGCCCCATGGGCCATAGTCCCAGGCGCTCTGGTTCATCTGCGCGGTCATCGACTGCTCGTCCGCGAGCTGCCGCTGGAAGATCTGCTGGCGATAGCGCCCGTATGCCGCCTGGTCGCCGACATACAGGCAGGCGCAGACCAGCGGGTCGGCATACACGTATCGGACAGTGCCGCCCGTCGCCTGCTGCACCACCTTGTTGGCCGGCAGGCTGCGGAGCGAGGCGATGCGCCCCGGGGTGTTGGCCGGGAGCACGCTGAAGCCCGCGGCGGACAGCAGGTTCTCCCGGTCCTGCGCCCGCTGCTGCGGCGTGGCACAGGCGGCGGCGAGTAGGCAGGCGGCGAGGGCGGCGAAGCGGCTGAGGTGCTGCATGGGGGGTCTTCCTAGCAGAACGCGAGAAACCTTCAAGCGGTCCGCCGCGCGTCGCGGAGGCCGGCCGCAAGATGCCGCGCGCAGCGCAGCGCCAGCGCGGTCACGGTGCTGGTCGGGTTGACCACGCCGCCGGTCGCGAAGCTGCTGCCATCGACGATGTAGAGGTTCGGCACCTCCCAGCTCCGGTGCCACGGGTCCACGACGGAGCTGCCGGGGTCGCTGCCCATGCGGCAGGTGCCCAGCATGTGCCAGGCCGGGGTGCGGTACACGCCGTCCTCCATGTAGTCGTTGATGGCCACGTCGAACGCATCGACGCTCCGCGCCAGGTCGCGCAGCCGGTCGATGCCGTAGCGCATCATGCGCAGGTCGTTCTCGTGCGGCACGTAGTGCAGCTTGGCCGCGGGCAGGCCGTCGCTGTCCACCTCGGACTGCGACAGCGTGATGCGGTTCGACGCCTGCGGCAGGTCGTCGCCGATGGCGTAGGCGCCGAAGCTGTGGCCGAAATGCCGGGCGAACCAGGCGTGGTGCGCGGCGCCCCACGGCGCCGGGCGCTGGCTGAACGCGCCGATGGCGGCCGTACCGGCGGGACCCGTGCGCGCGACGTTGAAGTTGAAGCCGCCCACGAAGCCGCGGGACACGTCGGTCTCGGCGAACTCGCTGCTGATGACCGCGCCCGAGTTGCCGATGTGGCTGTCGATGGGCTGATCGACCCAGACCTCCGCCGCGACCAGCGTGTGGTGCAGCAGGTAGCGCCCAACCACGTCGTTGCCGTTGGCGAGGCCGCGCGGATGCCGGGCGCTTTCGGACAGCAGCAGCAGGCGCGGGCTGCCGACGCCGTTGGCGGCGAGGACCACCACGCCGGCGTCCTGCTGCACCCGGGCGCCCGTCGCGCGGTCGATATAGACGGCGCCGGTGGCGCGCCCGTCCGGCCCGGTCTCGATCCGCTCCACCCGCGCGCCGGGCCGCAGCTCCGCCCCGGCCGCCAGCGCCTTGGGCCACAGCGTGACCGACATCTTCGCCATCGAGCCGCGCGGGCAGCCGGAGCCGCAGTTGCCGCAGCCGTTGCAGGCGGCGCGCCCGTCATAGCCCTCCGAGATGATCCCCGCCGGCATCGGCCACCAATGCCAGTCGAGCCGCTCGAACCCTTGCGCGATGGCCCGTCCGCTCGCGCGCATCGGCAGCGGGCCGAGCGGGTACGGCGCCCGCGGCGGCATCCCGGCGTCGCCGGTCAGGCCGCTCACGCCCACCAGCCGGTCGGCCTCGTCGTAGAACGGCGCCAGCTCCTCGTAGGTGATCGGCCAGTCCGGGGCGAGGCCGTGCTCCCGGCCCTTGCGGAAGTCGGACGGGCGGAAGCGGGGCCACAGCGCCGCGAACACGTTGGTGGAGCCGCCGACGCCGTTCCACATCAGCGCGTGGGACTGCCCGCCCTCGACCGGGTAGTCGTCCGGCCCGCGGCGCACGCCCGGCTCCGGGTTCCAGCGGTTCTGGCGCTGGTACTGGAAGTCGTCGCTGTAGTGCGGATGCTGCGCCGGCTCGGTCCAGCCGCCCTGGTCGAGGCAGGCGACCCGCAGCCCCGCCTGCGCCAGCACCAGGCTGCTGACCGCGCCGCTCGCCCCGGCGCCGATCACGAGCACGTCCACCGGATCGGGCTTCCTCATCGGGCGTCCTCCAAACCAAGCCGGCCCACATCGACCGGCTGCACCTGCTCCGTCGCGATCCAGCGTCCCCGGGCGTGGCGCGGCGCGTCCGTGCCGGCGTCGAACGGCTCGGCCGGGTAGCCCTCCGGCAGCGGCGCGTCGTTGTAGCGCAGGCCGAGCGCGCGGATCGCCGCGATGACGCCAGGCTGCTCGTAGTAGGTGAGGTAGGCGTACTTCCGCGCCTCGTCGAACAGCTTCGGCTCGCTCGCTTCCAGCCGGGCCACGGCGTCGTGCCAGGCCGCGGCGCCGTCCGGCAGCGCGCCATCGCTACGTAGGCCCGCATGGAGGCGGCCCAGCAAGGCCGGGTCCGCGGCGGACAGGCGCGCGGCGAGCAGCCCGGCCATTCCGGTGGCGCCTGCCGCCGGGAAGCCGTGGCCGCCGGGCAGCAGGGTGTCGATCAAGCTGCGAAGCATCGCGTCATCGTCAGGGGTCAATTCATCCTCCTCTTCACCCGGCGCGGCGCTAGGCGCGGCGTGCCGCCAACTCGGCCATGTCCGGCAC